>JBDTPK010000448.1:0-3247 GCA_039932735.1 Nitrospirota bacterium | reverse complement strand
GCTCTCCAGAAAAATCCGCGGACTCTCGAAAATCTACGCGGCTGAGTCAACCGGGAAAGCATTTCTGGCTATTCATACTGCGAAGCTATTGATTTTTTCTGTATGATAGTCTCCATGATACCAAACGGTCGAGAATATGCCCCGGCGGCCTTGTTCCGAAATCCACATCTCATGACCATTGTCCCAGGCTACTGGCCTCGCAGAGGACTTCTTGTCGGAGTACCGACCGAATCGCGCCTCTTCACCACCGAACCACACACTCAATTACTCGGCTTCTGCCACTGGCAGCCACATCGCACAGCCAGCCAAACACTTGTCCTTGTACACGGACTTGAAGGCTCCAGCGAGTCCCACTATATGCACGGCATCGCAGCGAAAGCCTATCGCGCGGGATTCAACATCATCCGAATGAACCAACGGACCTGTGGCGGGACCGAGCATCTGACACCGACGCTCTATAACAGTGGCTTAAGTCTGGACTATAAATCCATTGTCAATGAATTGGCGCACGTGGATGGACTCGATCGTATCTGGCTTGTCGGCTATTCGATGGGAGGGAATCTTATCCTGAAAGCAGCCGGAGAAGCCGGCTCGTCAGAAGCAGCGTTGGTCGGCGCAATCGCAGTCTGTCCGAATATCGATCCTCCGAAATGTGTCGAGGCCTTGGAGCAGCCACGCAACTGGATTTACCACAGACATTTTCTTGTGAAACTGAAGGCGCGACTGCGACGAAAGGCTGCGCTCCTCCCCGGCAAGTGGGATCTCACGGAGCTCGAGGGCGTTGGCAGGATGAGCGAATTTGACGACCGCTACACAGCCCCCGACGGAGGGTATGCCAGCGGAACCGACTACTACAATCGCGTAGGGGCATGCCTTGTGCTCGATTCCATCACCGTCCCCACACTCATCATCACGGCACAAGATGATCCCTTCATACCTTACTCCATGTTTACTGCGCCTTCGATTCAGCGCCACCAGACGATTCAGGTGATCGCGCCTCGCCACGGAGGACATTGCGGATTCTTGCAATGGGCTCGCAACGGGGAAGACGCTTTCTGGGCTGAAAATAGGATTATGGACTTCTTGCGCACACGAAGGTGAAGAGCAGCCGAGACCCGTGCGACGTGACACGTCAAAGGCGAAAGGTTTCGGAGAGAGAGCGCTCGGCAATCCTCCGTTTCACTTTTCATGTCCCACCTTTCACGATAATTGAGAACAGAGCGAGAACGCCGTATGGGATGCCGCCAGCCAGCCCTATCAGGCCGTTTGAAGATGAGTCCGCACTTCCTGCACATAGGTCTTGAACGGATCTGGCATGAGGAAGGGCGCCTGGCCACGCAGTTGGAAGATCGACCAGTTGATCACGTATGAGGGAGAAAACCGTTCTTCCACCTTGGGATCCGCTTGTGCATCCGGAGATCCGCAAGCCAGCAAATGGCGAACAAGCTCGCCTCGCCCAAACGCTCTGGTGTTGTGTGGTGGATGATCCATCGCCAAGGCAATCGCCTTGTCTGTAATGAGGCGTGGAACTCGCCCTTCTTCCATGAGGCCATAGTAGAGCCCCTTGCCTTGATGGAGATTGTGGTACTCCAGATCGAGACTCTTCAGCGACGGGTCTGCCCACGTCAGTTGTTCCGCCTCGCGAAAGGTTTCGAGCAGCCACAACTTTGAAGCCCAATCGACCCGGCCCACCAGCGACCGGTAGTCCCCGCGGAGATCATGCAACACCCTTTCCCATTGATTCAGCACCCAATCAGTTTCGTCATCCTGCCCGCGGTAGTGTTCTTGCGCCGCGGCAAGAAACGCTTCCTGAATGTCGATTGCAGAGATCGACTTCCCAGTTTGCAACTGAACCATCCATCGTCTGCTCTGATCCTGAGACAGTTCCTGCATGGTTTCGACTGGTTCATTGAGCTCAAGATCGAGCGGCACATGGCCCTCTTCGATCAGTTGAAGGACGAGCCCCGTCGTGCCCAACTTCAAGGCCGTCGCCACTTCCGCCATGTTTGAATCGCCCAATAGCAAATGAATGCGGCGGAATTGATTCGGGTCGGCCAATGGTTCATCTCTGGTATTGACGATCGCGCGATTCTGCTGCACCCATTCGAAGAAGTCATTCACGATGTAATCGGCACGTTGAGAGATCTGAAACGGCAGGAACGCCTCCTGTCCGTAGCGACGGTTCGCGCCTCGCGGCACTAGAAGTTGGTCCATCTGGACCCAGCCGTCTTGAGGACCAGCCGCACCGATACGCCCGGCTCCTGTAAAGATCTGTCTAGTAACCAGGAAGGTCACAAAGGGTCCGAGGCCTCGGCGCGTAAAGGGAAAGCGCCGCGAGACAAGATAGTTCTCGTGGGACCCAAAGGTCGCATCGGTTTCATGATCCACATTGTTCTTGATCAACGACACTGTGTCGGCCAGGCCAAGGTCTTGAATCGCATCCTGAAGTAACTGATCGCCGGCGCGGTCTGCGGCCACCACATCGCTGAGTGATTCACACTCCGGCGAAGCCCATTCCAGATGCCCCATATCGAGGTACATGCGCCCGGCATTGGTGAGAAATCCTCCGTTGCCGGGCGGTTCATCATGTCCCCGGTGATGGAGATCGAGAACACCTCGCCGTTGAACCTGAAAGAGATGGTCCCGAATCTTGTGGGCAAACCAGGTGGGAGAATGATCGGGCTGCTCTTGATTCACCAACAGTCCGTATTCGGTTTCAAGCCCAAAGATACGGTTCAACATCTCAGTGTGCCACGACAGAGTGAAGTGCCGTCGGCAGGAGGCGTACAAGGTCTGCTTGCTTGAGGGGCCGATACTTGGAGGTACCTGGAGCCTGGCGCTCGAGGACCGCACATTCGATCGTCCGTTCACCGGCAAGGCCCCGCACATGCATGATCAAGGCGTCACGGGTTGGGATGACAGCGGCCGATGAGCCTGCACTACTTGCCTGTGGCTTGGCTTCCGCCTGTTGGTCTGCCTCATCCTGTTGATGCGCCAATGAACCGATCGCCCAGGCGCGCAAGCCCAGGTCCACCGCCTGTTCCAATGATAGCCCAGCCGGCTGTTGCTCCTTGAGATAGGCCACCATCTTCGCCTGAACAGTCTGGGTAGCGGCAAGAACCGCACGACCCTTCGTTTCCTCAAATGTCCCATCGTAGTTGATCGTCAGGAGTGCGTCCTTTTCCTGCTTCTGCCCCAACTCGGCCACCAGAATGCGCACGATGAACGGCGCCTTATACACTTCTTC
>JBDTPK010000447.1:0-3261 GCA_039932735.1 Nitrospirota bacterium | reverse complement strand
CTCGCGGGGCGGGTGTACGTCTCTCAACGCAAGACGGCCCAAGCCGAGAAGGCTTTCCAGAAGGCGGTCGAACTCGCGCCGGATCTGGCGCAGGTTTACTATGAGCTTGGCCAATTGTATGTTTTGGAGAATAAGCTGCCGGCGGCAGAATCGGTCTTTCAGACCGCGCTCAAAAAGGATCACAAGAATTCGGATGTCCATACGGCATTGGGCGTCCTGTTGGCTTCACAGGGAAAGACCACTCAGGCGAATGAGCACTACCGTCAGGCCTTTCACCTCAACCCACAGGATGTGATCGCCGCCAACAATCTTGCAGCGAGCCTGACCGAACAGCGGCAACTCGACGACGCGCTCACCTATGCGCGCCTGGCTCTGAACTTGGCCCCATCAAGCCCCGCGATCAAAGATACGCTCGGGTGGGCCTATTACAAGCAGGGCCATTTCAATAAGGCCTATCCGTTCCTCGCCGAAGCCTCGGCGGCGCTCCCGCAACATCCGGTCGTCCGTTACCACCACGCAGTAGCGCTTGCCAAGATCGGGAAGCAGGAGGAGGCACTGTCAGAGCTGAAAACGGCACTGGCACTCCCGGGCGGTTTCCCCGAGGCAGAGCGTGCGGCGCAGATGCTCGCGTCGAACAAGGTTGAAGAATAGTCTGTGAATCGTACAGCAGTGATGTTTTGCGAGGCCTGTGCGTGGAAAACTCGTTCGTCACTCCTTCTCAGTCGGTAGGAGCCTCAAGACCGTTGCGCTCTGCGGCTGAAGGGCACGCGGCCCGCGTCGGACATTATCCCACTCTACTGCGAGTCGTTGGCCTCGGCATACCTCTCATCCTGCTCTGCGCCCCTACCGTCAACGAGCTCGTGAACTTGTGGTGGACTAGGTACGGCTTTTCACATGGATTTCTCATACCTCTGGTCAGTCTCTACCTCGTCTGGCTTCAGAGGGCTACGTTGCGGCGCATTCCTATTGCCCCGGCGTTCTGGCCGGGATGGCTCTGGCTGGGAGTGGCCACCCTGCTGCTCCTGGCGAGCCAGGCCGGGGGTGTCGTCACGACGGCAGGCGTGGCGTTGATTCTGGTTCTCGCGGGGCTGGTGCTGCTTCTGTTCGGCTGGGGTTATCTGAGAGCGCTGGCGTTTCCACTGGCCTATTTAATCTTCATGACGCCTGTCCTCGATTTCCTGACCGAACCCCTTGAATGGCCATTTCAACTCCTCACCGCGAGCATGTCTGCCTCCATGTTGCAGGCACTCGGAATTCCTGTGCTGCTGGAGAACAATATCAACATCATCTTGCCCACCGTCACGTTGGAAGTGGTCCGGGAATGTAGCGGGGCTGGCTTGCTCATTGCCGTGCTGGCCATCGGATTGCCGCTGGCCTCTCTCACCCTGCGGGCCTGGTGGAGCCGGATCACCTTGGTCCTGTCGTCGGTCATGGTCGCGATCATGGCGAATTGGGTGCGTGTGACCGTCATGGGGATCTATGCGCAAGCGGGAGGCAAGGATCTTCATGGCCCGTACCATATCCTGCAGGGATTGTTTGTCGATTGGGTCGCGTTTGCCTATCTGTTTGCGGGAGTGTGGCTTTTGGGAAAATTGGAAAAAGTTCCTCCGACACCGACCGTGTCTCGGGAGCAGTGTTCCTCTCGTGGATTCATCGTTCCTGGTACGGCGTGGAATCGTGCCTGGTGGGTGGGGAGCCTCACGCTTGCAGCGGCGGCGATGTTTCTGTACTCGCTCGATCGCGGGGCGACGGCGCTCAAGAAGGATCTTGCGACATTCCCTGCCGTCGTGGGCGACTGGGTTATTGACCACACGCTGAAAGAGGATGCCTTTGTTGGACTACCGGCTGTGGACGACTCCCTGGTGCGGACCTATCGAGCGCCTGACGGCCGGCGGGTGCACCTGTACGTCGCGTACACCACCACGCAACACCAGGGCAAAGAACTCGTGGGAATGGCGACAGCCCCCCTTCACGAGAAGGCCCGTGCCACTGATTTGCGGATCGGATCGTTGTCGCTGCCGGCGAATCGCACCGTCATCGACCAGAGCCATCGACAGATTCCGGCGGTCTTTTGGTATCACATCAATGGGATGAGCTATGCCGATCGCGCTCAGGCGAAACTGGCGACGATTACACAGGCATTTCTCCGCGGGCGCACGGATGGCGCGCTCGTGCTGGTGTCCGCTGCGCTTCGGATTGGTCAGAGCGACGAGCAGTGGAAGGCGCAGGAAGCGTTTGCCGCCGTCCTGTTCCCCCTCATGCGAGAGTATCTCCCATGAACGCGACCGCCCCACTCACCATCCGCGCCGTGACGTCCCTTGAGGCATTCAAGGGGTTGGCCCAGGAGTGGGAGCAGCTGCTGCGCACCGTGCCAGGTCACAGCCTCTTTCTCACCTGGGAGTGGTTGTACATCTGGACGAAACACTATCTGGGAGACAGCCGGCTCCGGGTCCTCGTGATGCGCGACAACCTGGAACGTCTGGTCGGCCTCGCGCCGCTCTATCTCCGCACGACAAGGGCACAGGGTCTGATCCCTTTCCGCGAATTGCGATTCCTGGGCAGCGACACCGTCTGTTCGTCCTACCTCGATGTCATTGCGAACGAGAAGCAGAAGCGCGTCGTTCTCCAGAGCCTCTACCGGTACTTGTTTCACGAAGCGCGAGGGGAGTGGGATGTGCTTACGCTTTCTGAGATACCTGCCGAGTCTTCTACGATCGATCTGTGGAACGAATTGTTCGAGGAGGTAGGTAAAGTTGGAGAGATCATAAATACGACTTGCTGTCCTGTGATCCGGCTGCCCGGAGACGTCGAGACCTATCGAGCCGGTCTAGGACGGAACAGACGGTATACCCTGCAACGAAAACTGACGTGTCTCCAAGGGGCCGGACGGATGGAGTATTCCCGTGCCACGAGCCCTGCCGAAGTCGATCCAGCACTCGATTGGTTGATCACCCTGCATCAACGCCGATGGAGCACTGGTTCGAGCAGAGGTGTGTTTGCCAGTGAACGCTCCAAGCGGTTTCACCGGGACATCGTGCAGGTTCTGAGCGAACGAGGGCGGGTCAGTCTCGATCTGTTGAAGCTGGATGATCGACCCCTCGCGGCCATCTATGGATTGATCTATCAGGGGGTCTATTACTTCTACCTGCCCGGGTTCGATTCGGCTGCCATTTCGAAAGCCAGTCCAGGCCTGCTTCTGCTGCATCACCGCATTGAGCAGGCGATCCGTGATGGTGAGCATACAGTCGATCTGTTGCAGGG
>JBDTPK010000446.1:0-3278 GCA_039932735.1 Nitrospirota bacterium | reverse complement strand
CCGAGAACCCGCTCTTCCGGCAAGATCGGCGGCGCTTGCCACTTGACCCCATCGGATGTTCGACGAATCTTACAGTCTGCCGGAGATCGAATAAGCCATCCGTATTGACCCACCGCCCGCACCGGTCCACAGTCGTCGGGGAGCACTTTGTAGCCTTCGGTCGCCACCGTCCGCTGCTCGCTCAGCGACATCCCGGACAACAACGGACGATGCGGCACAAAATCAAGCTTCAGTCGCTCAGGTGCGAGCGCAGTCGAATACTCCCGTTCCCAATAGATGACGATCTTGTCGCTTGGCTCTTCGCCGGTCACTTGCTCTTGAGTCGGCTCGCTCATGTTGCCAACCGTAGTCGATCTTGGACACTTGATGCAAGCACGTTACACCTTCTCCAGCAGGCTTCAAAAAAACTCAGTTGATGCCAAAAACATGGTTAGGGTTTTCCGTATGGCGCTGAATCAAAAATATCTCAGGATGCTCAAAAAAGCTGTCCAGCAAGGCCGCAGCGAGCGAAGAGGCGAGGCGTACGCTTCGGTACGTTGAGCCTCTGAGCGACGCGAGAACGCCGCTGGTGGACTTTTTCAGCATCCGGCTAGGTGGAATATTTTCCTGCCGGCTTGAGTCAAGACTAAAAAGCGCTCCATGTGTTGCACAGAGAGTGAGGTGTACCTCTGCCTTCGTTATTTTTCAGCGACTCACTGACTCACATTGACCATGATCGAATCCTTTCCTATACTGACAGAGGTCAAAGGGAGGTGCGCTGTGAAAATCGTTATCGGTCTACTGATTGTTGTGTTCCTCGTGGTCGGAGGCATCCTAGCGCTTCCCTTCCTGATTGACCTGAACAAGTACCAGGACCAATACATCCCGCTCATCGAAGACGCGCTCAACCGCAAGGTTCAGCTGCAAGACATCCGCCTGACGATCTGGCCCCAGATCGGTGCCAGAGTGACCGGCTTTGCCGTGCTGGACGGCCCGGCATTTGGCGCCGGCCCCTTTGCTTCTCTCACGTCGCTCGACGTCGGAGTCAAACTCATGCCGTTACTCAGCGGTAAAATCGAGGTCGAAGACATCACGCTCCGTCATCCTGTTATCACGATCATCAAGAATAAGAACGGCATCCTGAATGTCTCAACCATCGGGCGAACAGGCGTCGCGATACCTAAAACTCCATCGCGGGCGCCCATTCCATCGACCGAAGGTCCGCTCAAAATCCTGGCGCTGCTGGCCGTGGATCGAGTCTCCATCACGGGCGGATCACTCACCTATCGGGATCTGTCGGCTCCCAAGCCGACCGAGTATACCTTGCAAGATATGGAGCTCCTCCTCCAATCGGTTCGGCTCGGCCAATCCCCGACCCTACATGCTGGATTGCTCCTCCAACCGATGAACCTCCCAGTAACGCTCGACGGCACCTTTGGCCCGTTGAAAGAAACCATGGACATTGACGCGATCAGTATTCAACTCGACCTGGGAAAGGCTGCGTTCACCATCACGGGAAAGACCGCTGGTCAGAACGCAACCATGAACATCAGCTCGCCACTCATCGATACAGCGAATCTGCCGATGGCTCTCCCTTTTAATAAGCCGGTCGCCGTCACCGATCTCAAGATTGCTCTGGAAGTGAAGGGACAGGAAATCACACTAAACAACCTCTCATTCCAACTGTTTAATGGACAGGCAAAGGGACATGGCACAATGATCACAGGCTCTGGCACCACGCCATTCACTAGCAGCGTGACAATTCAAGGACTCGAGCTCGGCCGTGCCCTTGACGCAGTTGCGGCCACCCAGGTGTCGATCAGCGGAACAGCGGGCGCCGACCTCGCGCTGCACGGCCGTGGATTCTCCATGTCGGATCTCACTAAAGCCCTGGAAGGGACCAGCCACGTCGCCGTGAAAGATGGGAAAATCGAGGGGGTGAACCTCCTCCAGGAAGCCATCTCAATCCTCAAAGTCGCCGGTCTCTCGCTCGATAATACCAAAGCAACAGTATTTTCGACGATGGAAACCGATCTTGCCATTAAACAAGGGACCCTCCACGTCCAACGATTCTTGATGGACAGTCATGACTTTCAGACCACAGGCGGAGGCACCATCGGGTTTGATCAGACGTTGAACCTGACCGTGGACCTCAAGCTGTCTCAGGATGTCAGTCAGAAGATCGCCAATGCTTCCCCTCTCGCCAAGCTCGCGATGAAAGAAGGCCGCGTGAGTCTTCCGCTGATGATTACCGGCACAGCGCAGACGCCGTCATTTGGATTAAATATCAAGGGCCTCACCGGAAGAGTTCAGGAACAGGTACGGAAAAACGTTGAGGACGCGGTCGGTGGGCTGCTGAAAGGGACAACGAAACCAGAAGGTCTAAAGCAACAGGGCAAAGACTTGCTCAAAGGGCTGTTGGGGCGCTAGCCACAATCCTTATGGATATTATTCTACTCTAACCATTTTCCATGCCGGAACCGCATGGGAAAACGTCGTCAGGAAGATCCCCCAATATATTCTCGACAGCAGCCTCGCTACTGCGCAATGACGACCGATGAAACTCACTGCGGCACGCGACGAGGTATTCGGCGAAGAAAAGTCAGATATTTCGAAATGGAATCATGCCTTGTCGATAGGTTCAACAGCAAGGTCATGGTTCTTCAATGACGTGCCTATTGCCTGCGAGGTCAGACGTATCTGCGCTTGAAGATCCTCGCGCATATGGCCTGGAGAACCTAACAACCCTGAGGGGCTATTCTTCCGAACGGATTTGAATTCGATCGATTTAAACCACCCACTGGCATTCGTCATGCCGCGCGATAATAGAGGCCCTCCACTGAGCGCTACTGCATCAACAAGGCAATACCAGACAGCGACACCACTTGGCGGGTTTCCCTGGGTCAAACCAAATACAGGGTCTACTAGCGCCCATTTCCAAGCCCCAGCTGCCGTGCCAAGTATTTCAAGCCATGTCGTAATAAAGAAGGCTGCGAGATATACCAAGGGTGAGCGACCTTTAAACAGACAGATCAAAAATACGGAGAACAGTACTGCCCCTCCTACATCACCTTGTTCTGGAATCCCACTGATCCCCCAAATCGACCATGCGCCACACACCACAACCACTGTTGTGGCGATTACTCTTGCATATTTAATAAATAATCCTGAACGGGCCAACGCAATAGATGTCAAATACACCATTCCATGACCGAGCGGCACATAGGCCGGTACATTGTCGAAACGATAGGTGTAGCCACCCATACACACAGAAGCCACATATTCGCCGACCGTCGTAA
>JBDTPK010000445.1:0-3280 GCA_039932735.1 Nitrospirota bacterium | reverse complement strand
AGCCGACAAAACCCGGGACGAGTTCTATTGTGAGAATTTGCCCGCACGGCTCAAGTCAGCGTAGGCACACACTGCAGGATTATATTGATCGAGATGGCACTTCTGTCAATTACGCCGAGCCACCTCTGTTGTGCTAGGTCTGAAATCGCCGCGATCCTGTCAAGCAAACACGTTCGAACATCAAATTCGTCTTTTCTGATACCAGAATCACAAGGGATTGAATCAGGGGGAAGCGATTTTGACGAGAAGGGGTACGCAGCCATTGGTTTCCAAGCCGTAAGTTTTCATCTGACACAGATGCACGGTTTTGGAGCCGTGCATCTGTGTATGGGTCCCGACAAGGCAACAACTCAATGGTTGAACGGTAGGACGTAAGCAAATTCGGCGGGATCAAGCGTTTTTGATGTAGGTCCCGGTAATGAATCAGTAAAATCACTACCAGGTACTGCAGCTAAGTCTAGGCCCCCACTCGTCGCAAGAGCATACCTGGGTGCCTATGTCGCAATGCGAGCACACTCAACAGAGGACCGATGGAAGGATCTCTGTTTTCTAAAAATGTATACAGTTGTTATCAGAGAACGGGTTATGTGGGGTGTCGCAACCCACGATCCCAAATGGCACAATGCGTGAGCAGTTAGGATCTGAAGGACTGTTCATTTTTATGTTCACGTCTCTTTCTCTGGGTATTTGCACAGGCTCTCTAGGACTTCTCTAACTCCGTCGTCGCCGTCCTCCTTGACGGCGACACTCTCGAAATCCTGCACAACCATCACCCTAAACGCATGCGCCTCCCACAGCCCCAACACATCCACAAGAACGGCGTGACCCGCTTAATCGTAAAAATGGGGAGGCGCACATTCTGGTGTGCCGTTATTTGTCATAAGGAAAATACAAAATTACAGCCCCGAATCCCGCGAATACGGTTACTAAGATTGCAATGATCGCGAAAGAAGCATCCATGATAATCTCCTTGGTTGATGGTGGGTCGACTATGGTTTCTTCTGAATAGGTTAAACTCGCTGGTGCCCAAGATTGTGGCTATTGATACCATAAGCGCCTGTGCAGGGCAACTAGTAGTTTGAGGGGAGCCATTAATTATTATCGCCAATCACACACTGCTAAAAAATGATTGGTGCTGGTGAGAGAGACCGTACGGCTAGACGATACGTTTCTTGACGCTTTTGGAAAGGAGGCCCGAGAGGGCCAAGAGAGGCTTATGGGGTGACTCGGCCCCGACCCCACCGTTGGCGCCCTACCGCTCAGCTGGCTTTCCCCTCGTCGCCAGAGATCGCCTCCCCAATGTCGTTAGTCCGCATTATTCATGAACATTTCTGCGGCAATCGCCGGTCCGCTGTGACGACGAACTCTCGGTCGACTGGCTCGCCCCTCAGACCCTCAACGTACTATACGAGTACGCTTCAGGTCCTTAGGGCTCTGCGCATCGTTCTCGTGACCTGGCCAAGCGATTTCACGATGAACTGGCATGAATAATGCGCGTTACGCTGGTATATTTCTTTCTCTACACCGTGGACTTGGTTGGGTGGTCAAACTAATGACGGAGAAGGCCGGATTGTCATTCGCTGAGAGATGACGGATGGCAAAACGCATACTCTTAGCCTGAAATCGCCGCGACCTTGCCATGAAAGACTCCCGATTATCATCTCGAAGGCTTCTCCCATGGAGTATAGAGTAGTGGTCGCGTGTGATGCGGTCAAGCTCATCCACTTGAACCAAGGAGGTTGCGATGCTGTGTGATGCGGGAATCGATCTCCATGCCACCAACAGTGTGGTCGTCGTGATCGATGGGCGGACCAGGTGCTGTACCAGCAGTGCCTCCGCAAAGACCTCGCCGTGATCCCCACGGCGTTCGTGCCGTATCGGGCAACGGTGCAAGGGATCGCGGTCGAATCCACCTATAATTGGTACTGGCTCGTCGACGGGCTTATGGGCAGGGGCTACCGCGTGCATCTGGCCATGCGCCTGCCCTGCCGCAGTACAGCGGGCTCAAGCACGCCGACGATCAGCATGATGAGCGGTGGTTGGCGCACCGGCTTCGCTTGGGCTCGTTTCCCACCGGCTCCATTTATCCCAAAGCCGAACGGGCAGTGCAAGATCTCCTCCGAAAGCGGAGTCAGTGTGTGCGCCACAAAACCATGGTGGTGCTGAGCCTGCACAGTCTCCTCACGCGACTAACGTGGAGCCGGTTGTCCCTGCCACGCCTCCGGCAGCTCACTCCTGACGTCGTATAGCCCCTCGTGCCGTTTCCCGGACAGGGGCAGTCGGTCCTGAGCTCGTTGACAGTGCTGCAGTGTCTGGAGCAACAGATTCACGAGATTGAGCACGTCCGCGGTAGACGAGCCGTATACCGTCTGGCGAGGGACTGTTGCAGACCGTCAACGGCATGCCCGATCTTCGCGGTGACGATCTTATTGGAAGCCGGTGACATGCGGCGGTTCCCCACGGTCGGGCACGTCGCTTCCTCTTGTCGCTGCATCGACAGCCGGCTCCTCAGCAATGGCGCCGGTAACACGTATCGCATCTGGGCCTTCCGCGAAGCGGCGCATTTTGCGATTCGCTACGAGGCTGTGACCCGAATTTCTATCAGCGGAGGCAGGCGCGGCCCCATCTCTTGGGGGCACTGATGGCGGTGGCCTCTAAGATGACCCGCGCGTGGTATCACGCCTTGCGTGAGCAGGTTCCGTTCAATCTGCACCGTGCATTCGGATAGGTTACCTGGGCTTGGGGGGTGAGAGTTCACATAGGGGTTGGGGATCACCCCGCACTCCCGATAGGCCTCAGTGCCCACCTCGCCCATCAATCTCGCCAGCGGGGCGGGGACTGAGACGCCTCGGGCATGAGCCATGAAGAAGGTGGCGCCAACCGACAGCCAGACATCCTGTGCCGTAGGGGGTGGACATGGTCAGGAACCGACAGTTGTCTGGGGCACCGAGGTTCCAGGCGCCAGAGTGGATACCCGTAGGGGCGCGCTCCCAGGCCTTGATCCTGATGGGTGACTGGTGCGGCTCAGGTTGGAGCCGACACGACTGACGAAGACAACCGGGGTCCGATTCAGTTACGCAAGCGTGGAGGGAGAACGGCGACGTGCTCATCCCACAGGCTGCCCCATGACCGGAGTGACGGGTGGAGGCGGGGCTGTGCCTCTTGACCGGGGCCCTTCGAGATGTGCGACCCCTTTTCTGTTTCAATCCAAAATTTCCTCAGGCACCACCTTGTGGTTTGACCTTCCCGCCCCTAGAATAGGCAGCTATGAACTGGATTG
>JBDTPK010000444.1:0-3282 GCA_039932735.1 Nitrospirota bacterium | reverse complement strand
TGGAAAGCCATCTGTGCCGGGGAGTCCGGCATCGGTCGAATCACGAAATTTGATCCCGCAGCCTACGATGCCCAGATTGCCGGTGAAGTCAAAGACTTCGATCCGGCCCAGTTCATCGAGAAAAAAGAAATCAAAAAGATGGATACGTTCATCCATTACGCCGTGGGCGCTGCCCAGCTGGCAGTGGATGATGCGGGGTTCACCGTGGCGCCGGAAGAGGCCGTGCGAGTCGGTGTGTACATCGGATCGGGTATCGGGGGGCTGGGGTCGATCGAACACTATCATAAGATTCTGCAGGAAAAAGGCCCCGGGCGCGTCTCGCCATTTTTCATTCCAATGACCATCATCAACCTGGCTTCCGGGCAGGTGGCGATCAGACTGGGTGCCAAGGGGCCGAACTCCTGCGCCGTGACGGCGTGTGCGACGGGCAATCACTGTATCGGCGACGCCTATCGTTTGATCCAGGCGGGCGATGCTGATGTCATGATTGCGGGCGGGGCGGAAGCGGCCATTACGCCGTTGGGGGTTGCAGGGTTTGCTGCGTCGAAAGCCCTGTCGTTTCGCAACGATGACCCGACGAAAGCGAGCCGTCCGTTCGACAAGGACCGCGACGGGTTCGTGCTCGGCGAAGGCGCAGGAGTCGTGGTTTTGGAGGAACTGGAGCATGCGCGTCGGCGTGGGGTGAGGATCTATGCCGAATTGGTCGGCTACGGCATGAACAGCGACGCCTACCATATTACGGCTCCGTCTGAAGAGGGAGAGGGTGCGGTTCGGTGCATGGAGCTGGCATTGAAAGATGCCGGCATCAGCAAGAGCCAGGTTGGGTATATTAATGCGCATGGTACGTCGACGATGGCGGACGCGATAGAGACCAAGGCCATCAAACAGGTATTCGGTGAGCAGGCTTTCCGCATCCCGGTGAGTTCGACCAAGTCGATGACCGGCCACTTACTCGGGGCAGCGGGTGGGATTGAAGCTGTGTTCAGTGTGCTGGCGCTTCATCATGGGATCCTTCCCCCGACGATCAACTTGGATCATCCAGATCCTGCCTGCGACCTGGACTATATTCCACACAAGGCCAGACCGGCTGCGGTGACCGTTACACTGTCGAATTCTTTTGGATTCGGTGGAGTCAATGCCTGTCTGCTCTTTAGAAAGCTCGAGGCTTAGCCCGCATGATTCATGAGCGGTTCTGCTGCATCGCCGATTTGCTGCTACGACGAACCTCCAGCCAGCGGGTTCGCCCCTCGTACTCTCTCCGTACTGCGCGAGTACGCATCGGGTTCTCAGGGCTTCGCGCGCTGGTCCCGCAATGTAGCTCAGCGAGTTTGCCACACACCGTCATGAATGATGCGGGCTGATCAGCCTGTGCGAGGGATCTACTCGCCGCTATGACTTCGGTTTCCTCTGCCGACTTGCTTCAGTCCTCGTTGGGCTACCGATTTCATGCGTTGGCCTTGCTGGAAGAAGCCTTAACGCATTCTTCTCTCGTCAATGAACAGAAAACCGCGACGATTCAACATAACGAGCGGCTCGAATTTCTCGGCGATGCGGTGCTGTCGCTGGTGATGAGTGAGTATCTGGCTGCTGCCTTGCCGCAGTCGTCAGAGGGGACGCTCTCGAAGCTCAAGGCACAGGTGGTGAGTGAGGCATCATTGGCGCAGGTTGCCCGTCGACTCGGACTGGGGGAGTACCTTAAGCTCGGTCGCGGGGAGGATCGTTCGAAGGGGCGTGAGAAAGACTCACTGTTGGCTGATGCGTTGGAGGCGGTGTTGGCGGCCGTTCATCTTGACGGAGGATTCGAAGCAAGTCGCACGGTGACGCGATCCATCTTCGCAGAGGAACTCGCAAATATTGTGACGCAGCAGGAACAGCCGGGAGCGGGCGACTACAAGACGCAGTTTCAGGAGTGGTGTCAAAAGCGGTACGACACATTGCCACGTTATGACACCGTTCGAGAGATAGGGCCTGACCATCAGAAGATATTCGAAGTGGAACTGTCCGTTCAGGGCAAGGTGGTGGGCATGGGGTCTGGGCGAAGCAAAAAGGAAGCAGAGCAGCAGGCGGCGAAGCAGGCCCTCCGACAGGCAGGAACCTGATCCGGTCGGTACGGGAGGATCGTTTCACAGCGAGGTCAGTTAATATTTCAGGGAGGCTGATGATGCAACGACGGATCATAATGAAAATGGTGGCAGTGACGCTCGTACTCGGTGGGAGTTTACTGCTGGGTATGGGAGCCCTTTTCGCGGCTGACAAAGCGTTGGCTGGGAAAGTGGAAGGGGCGAAAGGTCCCAAGGCCACGATTAAAACGAAGTTCGGCGATATGGACATCGTCTTATTTTCTGACAAGGCTCCCAAACACGTAGAAAGCTTCATCACATTGGCAAAGTCAGGCTTCTATAACGGCACAATTTTTCATCGGGTGATTCCAGGATTCATGATTCAGGGCGGCGATCCCAACACCAAGGATTTGAATAAACCGGAGACCTACGGTCAAGGGGGGCCGAGTCAGAAGCTCAAGGCCGAGTTCAATGACATTCCTCACCGACGAGGAATTCTCTCCATGGCGCGCACGAACGATCCCAATAGTGCCGGTTCCCAGTTCTTCATTGTCGTCAAGGATTCGAATTTTCTCGATGGGCAATATACGGTCTTTGGCGAGGTGGTAAAGGGGATGGAGGTGGCGGATAAGATTGTCAGCTTACCGAAAAACAACCGTGATCTTCCGAATGAACGGGCGGAGATGACGGTCGTGGTGGGCGAGTAAACAATGCGAAGCTGGTGGGTTCTGACGCGTGACATTGCTGTCATGAGAAGCTTTATCCTGTGCGGAGTGTTGCTGGGGATCAGCCTTCTCACGGGTTGTGGAGGGAAGGCTGATGTGAAACCGATATCCCTTCAGACACACTCTAGCCCGAAAGCCATTATTAAGACGAAGTTCGGGGACATCCATATCAAGTTCTATCCGGATGTTGCTCCGAAGCACGTAGAAAACTTTATCAAGCTGGCCAAATCAGGTTTTTATGACGGGACGATTTTCCACCGGGTGATTCCTGGTTTTATGATCCAGGGTGGTGATCCCAATACCAAGAATTCGCTGCACAAGGAAACCTATGGACAGGGTGGACCCAAGGATGAGAAGGGCAATCCTGTTTTGCTCAAAGCTGAATTCAGCGACATTCCTCACAAGCGCGGCATTGTGTCGATGGCGCGAGCGAACGAACCTGACACCGCAGGGTCGCAGTTTTTCATTGTCGTCGAACCATCCCATTTCCTCGATGG
>JBDTPK010000443.1:0-3291 GCA_039932735.1 Nitrospirota bacterium | reverse complement strand
GAATCGCCGGAGGATTTGAGTTCCGCGCGGATTTGTTCTTTGAGGTAGGACGAGTACCCCACGCGGTCGACTAAGAGGTCGAGAAACCGTTCGACGGGGAGTAGACTCTGGGCCTTGAGCTCTTCCACGGTCTCGTCGGTGATGGGCACGTAGCTGCTCCCCATGTGGAACACCACATTGTAATGACGGTTTTTCCCGATGCGCTCGAACCGTAGACCCTTCACCGTATCCTTCCGTCCTGGAATCACTCAAGAGGGGCCATTCTAGACAGCTCCCATCCTGAAAGACAAGAGCAAGAGGGGCCGTCATAGGCGACAGAAGCTCAGGCTCCTTTCTCTTTCTTGCCGAAATACTCTCGCCGACTCACGGCTACGTCGGTGACCAACATCATGCCGGAGTGGCGTTCGAAGAGCGGCCGAAGCCCCGCAAGGATGGGCTCCACTTTTTCTTCCGGGACGATCGTCATGATGATCTCGAGACTTTCCTGTTCGCTGGACATGAAGTGTGCTTCGCGCATGCCGTGATGGCCTTTCCCCGACACATTGCCGATGATCGTATAGCCGGTCGCTTTGATCTGGTCCAGCAACTCGGTCACAAACGATCGGTGTTCTCCCGCCACGATCACCCGTATTTCTTTCATCGGATGTAATGTCAACGCCCCCACAGTTGAACTCCTTCCTCGGTGAGTGGTCCCGTCATGGCTCTGCGATCAAGAGCCGGTTGCTTCGTCGATTCTAACCCATTCGCCCGTCGGTCGATAGCGATAGAAGATCCCTTCTTCAGGCTCTAGTGCGACGAGGTGAACCCATTCGTTATGATAATAATGTTCCAATGTCTCATGGCGCGCAATCAACTTCTCGATCCGTTCTCGCGGCGCTGCGAGAACGGTCAGCAACCGCATCGGTTCATGATAGGGCACATCGCCGTTCATGACAGTTTGCTTGGCAAGTCCAAGCCGGAGATCGCTCCATGGGCCTGACATGATGCCGATGCGCCCCACCACGTTATGGTAAATCTTGCTCCCGCTGCCATAGACCTCATTGTCCACCGCTGAAAAGTAATGTTCCATGTTGATCCATTGCGCTACTACTTGAGGGCCGGTCAATATGACTTCGAGTAACCGATTGCTCGGGTCTTCTCGATAGTCGTAGGAATGCAGGAAGACGCGTCCGGTCAGATCAAGGGCCTTGGTGAGATCCCGGGGGCCGACGACGAACGCCGTATTCCCTGACAGACCCCACTCCGGCCGTATCTGGCTCCAATCCACGCTCCTTCGTCGCACATGCGACGCCGCTCCCCGGGCTGATAGGGTCGTCGTAACATCGGGGAAGCGGGTGCATCGCTCTTGATTCGTCAGGCTGGTCGTTTTTTTCAAGTCTTCGACCAGTCTGGCGATATCGGTGCGATGGGTTGGCGGCGCATCTTCAAGGTCGAACAGCTGCACCTCATCAGTCGTGGTATCGACCTGGCCGGCAAGGAAATGGGTGTCCGAGGGAATGTTGAGGCCAATCTTCGCGAGCCGTTCCCGTACGTTTTGATTGTTGGCCATCGTGGCGAGCACGCGGGCATTCGGATTGCCTTCATTGCCTCCGCAAGCTCCGCAGTCCAACGCGGACTCGAACGGATTATTGTCAGAGGTACTCCCGTGTCCGCAAATGAGGACAAGCCGGGCAAGATTTTTCGTGAGTGCCATCATGCGCAATGCCGTCTCTACCGTCACGGCCTGCTCTTCAAGCGTGAAGCCGGTCCGCGTGATCCGTTCCTTCTGCCTGGACGATGCGCGCTGATTGATACCGTGGTGCTGCCGTAAGGCTGCGATGAATGATGTCAGGACTTCGGGCGAGAGCCCTACCTCTGTCGCTGCCTGGGTCAAGGGAGGCTCCGGGTCATCCTCCCCGCTCAAGGCCCGTTGTCGTAAGGCTTCGACGAGTTCCTGTGTGATCCGAGAGCTGCGCGCCCCGGTTCGCTCTTGCAATGCGTGTCGTACGGTCGCCTGCTGTTCCGCAGCCAGCACGTCGGCCGTTTCAGCCGACGCCAGCTTATCGACGGTGAGGGTTGTCGTGAGCGACGGGACGAAGATTCGCCGCAACCACTTGGTCCAACGGCGATACAACAGGGGCAGCAAGGTTTTCCCGAATATAGGGAGACTGTAAAACCACCCCAACGACTCCACCATGACATAGGGCGTAACGACGTTTTCTTTTAAGTCGTGCAGAAGGGTATGGCCCGCATGAACCATCCTGGTTCGCGACTCGTGTTTCGACAGGGCGTGATCCAGATAGCTGCGGGGGATTTCCCGAACCTCGTTCTTTGCGCGCATGATGACCGGGAATTGTTCAGTGTCATGCTCCTTGCCCCAGGCCCGATAACGGATAAAGGCGGCAAAGAAGCCGGCAAATCCATAGGTCTCGTGGGCACCGGTGGATTCAAGATGACGCCGGAACGGTTCGGAACGCACATCGATGCAGAAGACCGATTGAGAGAGGGGCCGTCCAGTCTGATTCTCGGACGGTGTCTGCGGGGTCGATCTGGACAGGGCCTGCGCCCGAGCGAGTGTTGAGAGCAGTTGCTCCTGATACCCTGCCTCGAAGGCCTTGAGCCAGACAGGGCCATGCTCCGATTCCGGGAAAGCGTCCATCCAATCGACCACCTGCTTCAAATCTGGCGGGGAACAGTCGGCGAGCTGTGCCGCATCGATTTTTAATGATCGGGCAAGCGCGAGCAGCTTCCTGGCCGCGCCCCGCCGCGCCGCTGCCTCCTGGCGTGGGACCACCTCTGCTCGATAGCGAGAGAGCAGGGTCTTCCAGCCGTTGCCTTTCAGATGCGCCAGTCGATCGACTTCCTCGGCGTAGAGCGCAGGAAGGCGGCCTGCCACGCGTTGACGTCTCAGGTAATACTCCTCCGAATGCATCTGCATGTACGCCGTCACGGCATCATATCGGCCCTCTATGCCCAGTTCCTTGCGGCAGGCCTGGTGAACCAGCTCCCGTGCGTACCAGAGGCGGATGGCGAGAAATTTGACGAGACCGACGGGGTAGGCCTGTTGCCAGGGATAATCCCGCTCCTCCGCCCGCCACTTGATAAACCCGGCCCAGCCCGGCAACGCAGTCAACTGCAACGACAGATAATCCTGTCGCAACTCAGCCGGAATCCCGAGTTCATCCAGGCTCTCCAGCAGTGCATCTTCGGGATGTTCTGGTAGCCGCGAGATTTTCTTGCTGCTATCCACTATTCCACAGGGAGACCACTCGTGCACGGCGAGAGCTTTCCATGCGCCGTACAACCCCTTCT
>JBDTPK010000442.1:0-3305 GCA_039932735.1 Nitrospirota bacterium | reverse complement strand
ATGTGCTGATAGAGATTGAGCACGAGATTGTTCGACACGGTCGAGCCCCCGGTCGCAAAGAAGGCCACCAGGCGGTGGACGAGGTGACGCTCCGCCTCGCTCATCTTCGTGCGCAGATCGTTCACGTCGGTGGAGAAGTCGACCTCCTCCACGGTCCAGGTGTTCTTGATCGCGGATCGGTACATCTCGAAAAATACGGGATACGCCATCGGACGAAGCGTCAAACACATACCGGGGTCGAGGAGCCGTGCAGGGCGTTCGACGGCGTTCATTGGCAAGCCTCGCAACTCTCGGGGTTCTCGAGCGAACAGGCCACGGCGGCAGTGTCGCTTTTTTCTTCCTGCGATGGAGTCCGCATCCGACCAGGATCAACCTGGGGACGTGCGCCGCCACTCGGCAATCCGTGAGACGCCGTGTCGACCGTCGACTTGGCGATACGTGTCGCCGGGCGGGAACGCAAGTAGTACGTCGTCTTCAATCCCCTCTTCCACGCATAGAAATACATGCTCGACAATTGCCCGATGTTGGGGTTCTCGGTGAACAAATTCAACGATTGACTCTGATCGATGAACGCCCCGCGATCGGCAGCCATGTCGATCAGGGACCGCATGGGCACCTCCCACGTTGTCCGATAGACCGCACGAACGTCCGCGGGTAACTCCTCCAGCGCCTGGACCGACCCCTCGGCCAGCTTGAGTCGCGCACGGATGGACTCGGTCCATAGGCCCCGCGTTTTCAACTCACGAACGAGGTACCGGTTCACTTGAAGAAAATCACCCGACAACGTCTCGCGTTTGAACAGATTCGAGGTCTGGGGTTCTATGCATTCATAACACCCGGCGATGGACGCGATGGTGGCTGTGGGCGCGATCGCAATCAGCAGAGAATTACGCAGCCCGTGCGTCCGAATCTGGGCGCGCAACGCGTTCCACCGTTCCGCGTCTTTGGGCAAGACCCCCCAGGCATCGAACTGCAGTTCGCCTTTCGCAGCCCGTGTATCCTCGAACGCAGGATGCCGGCCCTTCACAATCGCAAGCTCCACCGACGCCGAGAGCGCATGGAAATACACCTCTTCCGAGATGCGCGCTGAGAGCGCACATGCTTCGGGCGCATCAAAGGGGAGTCGCATCTGGAAGAACACGTCTTGTAGCCCCATAAGCCCGAGGCCTACCGGACGCCAGCGAAGATTCGACGATCGCGCCGCCGCGATGGGGTAGTAGTTCAGATCGATGACTCGATCGAGCTGGTGTATGGCGCTCCGCACGGTACGCGCAAGCTTGTCAAAATCAAGCGCGACGGTCCCGTCAGCGCCTATTGTCGTGTGACGTCCGAGATTGATCGAGCCAAGATTGCAGACCGCAATTTCGTCTCGTGACGTCACCTCGATGATTTCAGTACAGAGGTTCGAGAGATGGACAGTCCGCCCCGGCAATGCCGTTTGGTTACAGGCCCGGTTGGACTTGTCCTTGAACGTCATCCAGCCATTGCCGGTCTGCGCCAACGTGCGCATCATTCGGGCATAGAGATCGCGGGCTTTGACGGTCTTCGTCCCCAACCCAGCCTTCTCGGCTTGCCGGTAGGCTAGGACAAACGCTTCGCCATAGAGATCGGGGAGCTCCAGGACGGTTTTCGGATCGAACAGGCTCCACTCCTCATCTGCCTCTACGCGCCGCATAAACAGGTCAGGAACCCAGTTGGCCAGGTTCAAGTTGTGCGTACGGCAGGCGTCATCGCCGGTGCTGTCACGCAGCTCAAGAAATTCTTCAATATCCGCATGCCAGGGTTCGAGATAGACGCAGCAGGCGCCTTTGCGTTTTCCGCCCTGGTTCACCGCCGCAACGGAGGCGTCGAGCGTCTTCAGCCATGGGATAATCCCGCTGGAGTGCCCGTTCATGCTGTCAATGAGGGAGCCGCGTGAGCGCACGCGATGATACGCCAAGCCGATTCCTCCCGAGAACTTCGAGAGCATCGCAACGTCGGTGTAGCGCTGGTAGATCTGTTGCAGATCGTCCTCGGGCGAATCGAGCAGGAAACAACTCGACAGCTGTTCATGTCGCGTTCCGGCGTTGAAGAGGGTCGGCGAGCTTGGAAGATACTCCAAGGACGAGAACAAGCCGTACAATTCGAGCGCATCCACAACGCTCTCGGCAAGGGCGCAGGCAATGCGCAAGAAGAACTGTTGCGGAGTCTCAATGACCTGCCGGGTCGTGGGATGTTTCAGAAGATACCGGTCATAGATGGTACGGATACCGAAATAGTCGAATTCTCGATCACGTTTGGGGTCGAGCACATCGTTCAATTTTCGGCTGTTCTCCGACACGAATTTCTGCAGCCGCTCGTTGATCATCCCCAGCCGGTGCCCGGCTGCGATGGACTGAGAGAACGCATGGATTTCCTGATTGCGAACCTCTTTATCGATATAGGTGGCAAGCAGGCGGGCTGCAAGTTTCGCATACTGTGGTTCTTCCACAATCAGCGCGGCCGCCGTCTGAATGGAAAGCCGGTCGAGCTCGCGCGTCGTCGCCCCGTCGTAGAGGCCGCTGATCGTCTTGGTGGCGATTCGGAGCGGATCGATGTCGGAGAGACCTTTACAACAGCGATCGACAGCCCTCACGATCTTGGTCACATCGACGAGTTCGGCGGAGCCGTTGCGCTTTTTTACTCGCATGGTCTGCTGAGGATATGTCTCGTTGTCTTGAGGCGGGGCGGCTTCGGACGTGGCAGCGGGACTGGTAATTCTCGCGACAGATTCGCTGGGCATGAACATTCTCCTCCTTCGACGGGTTATGCAAAAGGGATGACCCTTGGCCTTGCCGCGAGGAGAAGTTGCCAGTCGAGAGGTGCGTGAATACGCGAGGGTATCTCGGACCGACCTTCACCCCCACGGGTGACTGCAAAACCATGTGGGAGGGTTGGTCGTGAACGAGAACGGAAAGAGGGGGTATCCGAACCTGCTCAGACCTACGGACCTCCCTCGAGGTTTCCAGGTCGAACCGGCTCAGGTTGTCTCTCCCGTGCCGGATGCTGGCAGGTCTTCGGGCTTGCGAGCACTTCGGCTTTCGCCGCGCTCCTACTATCCACCGCTTCCCAGCTCAAAAGAGCCAGTGCGTGTCGTGGATTCGTTCTCGCTTACCGCTGCGGGGCAGTCCCGGATTCGCACCGGGTTCCCTTTTTACTCTCTGAGTAAACTCAGAGAACCAACACGGGCGGCAGTCTATTCTGCCCCTCGAGCTTTGTCAACATAGGGATTTGTTGTGCATCAGCTAAATTGTGGACAAGCAGCTACGTCAGGTGGGTGAGGGAGA
>JBDTPK010000441.1:0-3330 GCA_039932735.1 Nitrospirota bacterium | reverse complement strand
AAGGGAAAGAGAAATACTGGTATATTGAGATTAACTGAATACGGGAATAAACGACTGAACATATTAATGGAGGCAACATTATGAATAGGTACTTTGGGGGCTGCTTTTTGGAATGTTGATCTTGTCAGGCTGTATGACTGACGCAACTTACGAACTCACAAAAGCTCCCTTCGATGCGACGACGGCGCTCACCGACGGCACGTCGAAAGCAGCGGGTGAGTTTCTTGACCCAATGACGGAAGTGACGTCGAGCACAACACCAGGGGCATTCAACGGCAATGATCTCTTGAAAGCCAGACAGAAAACCGAAATTTTTGCGAGCTATTCATACGAAAACCTTCGCGCAGATATTGCGCAGGGGTCTGGCGAAAATCTGGTGTCCCTCGCCACGCTTGCAGGGATACCTCCGGATCGTCAGCCAGAATTTCAAGGTCAGATCCGCAATGCGTATTCGAAGATGTTCAACGAAAACGTCCCTCTTCGAGAATCGATGGTTCGTGTGGTGGATGCGGCTTGGTCGGATGGATTTGGAAGAATGGAAGCAGAAGGCATTGAGCAGCCGTCGAATCTCATGCCCAATGCCGGACTCAGGGCAGGAAAGGCGCGGAGATCACCCGCGCTCGTATCCATGCGTTGAAAGCCAAGAAAGCGCTGACTTATTCAACGAAGGCTTAGCCAATGAGTCTGACATTTCCTGTCGAGGCGAAACTCAAAGACGGTTCGCCTGTTCTGTTGGTGCCGGCGGATGAGCGGGATGAGGAGCTGCGGCGGCGGCTTTACCGAGGATGAAATTATTTCGGTTCATTGCGCACACGTAGAATGAAGGAGGTCCCATGTCCATTGTGACGGCGGTAGTCCTCTCTGTGCTCTTATTTATTGCGACCGGCTGCGCGACCTCCAGCGATCCTTCAGCTCCGAAA
The DNA here is from genome assembly GCA_039932735.1 of Nitrospirota bacterium. GTDB lineage: Bacteria > Nitrospirota > Nitrospiria > Nitrospirales > Nitrospiraceae > Palsa-1315. The sequence continues at coordinate 2,410 of JBDTPK010000441.1, read as the reverse complement.
CGGGAGGCGGGCAAGAAAGATTCCACCACCAAAATTATCAAACGTGATGAGGGAAAGGCAATGAATGAGGAAAGCCAGGAGGCCGTTCGCTGAAAGAAATACACGCGAGGAAACAAAGGGGGCCGGGAGTCTTTTGTTGTGAGATCGGAGAATAATTGCCAAGGTCAGACGAGACTCATGACTTATTCAAGCGACGGCCGAGCCAATGAGCCTGACATTTCCTGTTGATGCGAAACTCAAAGATGATCTCTTCGATCAGGTAGTACTGGCTGATGAGTGGGATGTGGAAGGGCTAAATAGATCGTACTGCTTGTTCGATGGCTCAGACAGGTCTGATTACGGGTGCCTTTCCAGAGGGGGGCAAAGACGTATGCCTGGAGGGAGCTATTTCACGAGTGACTGAGTGAATGCGTGCAGGTAGCGGCCAATTGAGCGCCGCGTCTGCGGCCTATAAAGGCACACCACACACACAATAAACCACCGAACACCATACTGGAGACAACCACGGTGATGCTCCCAACAATCCATAATATGATTAATTCATAGAGCATAGAGTGTTCCCCCCTTAAAGATTGTAGCAAATGCCTTCTTTTTCTCCAGTAATTGACGAGAGATCGCTTATTCGTTACATTCCACGCACTTAGAGCTACGCCAGCGCAGGAAGTGCAGCTCATCACTCCTACGAAAGCCAGGTTCAGATATGACTATGGACGTACGCGAGCGAGAGTTGAATCGATGAGTCTCTCTTTTCCTATCGATACGACACTCAAGGACGGTTCGCCGGTTCAGTTAGTGCTGGCGGATGAGGGGGATGTGGAGTCGCTGCTGCGGCTCTATCGGGTCATTGTTGAGGAGGGGAACTCTTACCCGCATGATCGATTCCCGGAGCAGGATGACTTCCTGGACTATTGGTTTCGCGGCAAGAGCACGGTGGCGGCCTATATGCTGGACCGTGATCGTGCGGCGGGCATGGTTGGGGCGTTTTACCTCAAGGCGAACTGGCCTGGACGGGCGAGCCATGTGGCGAATGCCGGGTTCATCGTGGCGCCGGGTTGGCGCAATAAAGGCTTGGGTTGGCTGTTGGGCGCCACGATGCTGACCTATGCCAAGCAACTCGGCTACCGTAGCGTGATCTTCAACCTGGTGTTTTCTGAAAATGTGGCCGCGCGCCGTCTCTGGGAAAAACTTGGCTTCAAAGAACTGGGTGTGATCCCCGGCGCAGTACGGAAGAATGATGGGTCGTATCAGGACGCGATGATGATGTTCCGATCGTTGAGTGAAAGGTAGAGGCCCTGTATGCCAAACGAAGCAGCGAATGAAGCGATGCGCCGGGCTTGGCGCGAGTTGGGATTTTTTTGCGGGAAAAATGATACGGCGAAGGAGTGGCGCATTATCGGGTCGGTGACGGGTTTGCGGAAATTCGCAGCCGAGATACGCAAATATGCGTCTAACCCAGCGAATGATCGGCTGTCGGAATACACTCAGTTGGGGCCGGCTATGAATCTGGAAGTGGGCACCTCGCATCAAACGGAAATCACTGAGCAGTGGATCGGCGGCCCATTGGTGGATCTTCTCCGTCTTGCGACGCTGATTGAGCGAAGCGCGCAGGACAACGTGGTCGGGAAGTGCATTGCGTTGCGCGGGAATTTCTCGCCCATGGCTCCCTATGAACTCCTCTTGGATGTTCGCGATGACGGGTTCGACCCTGCTTCCGCCGACTCGAATTTCCAGTGAACGTGAGATGAGCGAGAGGCATACGATCGTGCGGTGTGCAGTGGAGGAGGGCTCGTCGGCTCAGATGAGAGGTCGTCATTAGGCAGCCCTACCAACGAGGTGTCGTAGTTCGTGTGACTGCCGATGAAACGAATATATTTTGGATCACCCATACTGAATTCCAATTGTGTTCATGCAGGATGTTGCCTAATAGAGAGGCCCGGAGCCTTTCGCCTGCTCGATATGATCTAATTGGTTGGTACAAAAGTCCTGCCGGACCAACGTTTCCACCGATCGGAGATGCCGATCCGGGAGGTTTTTGAATCGCCGTTTGCAGTCGGGGAGTGCTTCGTTGGCTGTGGAGAATGCTTCAATCACGGACATGGGGTGGCTGTGGTAGTCCATGAGCTTCAGCTCAACGGTTCTCAGCTGGCTGGGGTTGCCGACGATGGCCAGTGCGGCGTGCACTTGATCGCCGGTGGCTTCGACCAGTGCTTGGAAGCACAAGCCCTTCAATCGTTGCGTCACGGTGCTGCGATTCCAGCCTAACGCGTTCGCCGTTACCTGCATGTCGAAGCTGTGTTGACGGAGGCAATTCAGCACAGCGGCATCGCTGGCTGGGTCAGGAAGAATCTGTGATGGTTTAATTCTATTTCTAATTAGATAGTGCGTTAATAATCCAGGGCCACCCCGTAAT
>JBDTPK010000440.1:0-3337 GCA_039932735.1 Nitrospirota bacterium | reverse complement strand
ATCTTGGTCCATGGGGCATAACGTGCGTCTGTCCAGTAGCCATAGGGCATCCCATGGGGAGAGGGGAAATCCTTCACCGGAAGTGTGAGCAGGGCAAAGTCCCAGGCAGGGTCCAAGCTTGTTTTATACTGGCTAGGTACCCACCAATTGGCGGGAGTCAGGGACCCAACCGGAGCTTGGCCGGGCCTAATTTGTTGTGATCCAACCGGAGCTCTCTGCTTGCCAAGGAGCTTCGTGCCGTCCAGACCAGGGGTGACTGTGATACTCAGGGCCTCGATGCCAAGGTTGGTGATAACGTTGTGTGCCGCGGTGAGCACATGCCGCGGACTGATGAGAACGCCGGTGCCCCTGTCGAGACGCGGTGGTGGATTACCTGGGGTAGGCACCAGTTGCCCCGAAGGTGACTTCGTCATGCGGGGAAAGAACAAGTCGAGTGCGCAGATCCAGCGGTAGGGCGCCTTATCTGAGTCACGAATCCGCTGCCTGGCATCGGCTCCAATAATCGCACCAAGCCCGTCGCGTGTCCGCTGATAGGGCTCTGAAGGGGTGCGGTCATAAATGTACATGTGCTGTCCTCCTGATGACACACGTGCTGTCAGTGCACCACTTACTGTGTCAACCGCTAAGCAAAAACGACCCCCCACTCTATTTGACTGGCTACTCGCAGTTTCCTCTCAACAACGAAACCATTGAGAGGCTAAAAACCCACAGCGAATCCGGTGTATCTCATCCTCATCTCGCTCAAAGTGGCACGCTTCGCTCAGACCGTGGCTGACACCGTGAACCTCTCCGATAAATTAGTTACCCCAACGGACGCTTATCCTTGGCTTGCCCTTAAGCTCAGTCCCGGCGTTAACAACAAACGACCGATCCGCCAACCTATAGCTGCGAGCCGGAAGCAGCCCATTAAATCTTCCGTCTTTCTTAATTGCCCGTGCGGCAGCTTCGATACTTCTCAGCTCATCCGGAGTCAATAGCGGTTCGCCCGGCTGTTCAACACGTGTCAGTTCCGGACCATGATCTTTCAACTTCGCGAGCTGCTTTTTTGATGTTGGCTCTATTCGTGGCGCAATGTCCACAGATCCATAGGCCATATCTATCGCGTTCAAGGAATCGATGTTATCTTTAAACACCTGAGCATTGACTGGCACGCCTGCGTTTTCCATCGACTTCCTCGCTCGCAATAGTCTAGTCTGCTTGAGTTTCATCTCGCCTAATGCGTCGGCGGCTATTGCTCCCTGCGTATGGATGTGAGCAGCACTGGTAAGCTCCTTCGGTATCAAGTCGAACGCCGCGTCCCCCATGCTTTCCACCTTCTTGTAGGCTTCGTCAACACTCGCCCATTTGCGCCCTCCCGCGTGACGGACAATCTCGTCTGTTAGACGTACAACCTCTGCTGACCGAGCCGCTGGCGACATGAGACTTGCCTCGTCCTGACGCTTGCCGCCTTTCGAACCATGTAGCGCACCATATTCTGTTCCCAATCCTTGTCTGCTTGAGTAATAGTAGTGTTGCGAGGGCCGCAAGATATCAGGCGCTTCATTACGGAGAAATCGCGACGCTGTTAACGGGCGATCATAGATATACATATATTATCCTCCTGGTGACACACCTGCTGTCGGTGAGCCGCGCACCGTGTCATCCGCTGGGCAAAACGAGCCCCAATTCTGTTTGAATGACTACTCGAAGTTTCTCATCAACGCACAGCGAATCCGATGTATCACACACTCCTCGCTCAAAGTGGCGAATTTCGTCAAGACGGTATCTGATATCGTTTACTCCTCCGTGGCTCCACCTGACTCAAGAAATTGACTCCGATCGCATTCCCTTTCTTCCATTATTAATAGCCACGAGGCTTCTTGCAGAAACCAGCAGGCGGTTTTCCTACTGCCCTTTCAATGAAGGTCATATTCCCTCCCATCCAAATTCCCATATCGTTGGGGGCAATTGGCACCGGCGCCCGTCTCTGAGAAAAAAGCGCAGCTCCTTCACTGATATCCCAGGCATTGTAAAAGGTGGTTAAACTTGCTGGATCGCAATCAAGATAATATCCGCTTTGAGCTGCAATATCGGAGAACTCCCGCATGATGGCACCTATGTATTTTAGCGCACCAACAGTTGTGGCCACTATTTGTCTGCGCTGCTCCACAGTCTGCACAGGGAGCTTACCCCGCTGTTCTATCTCTATCCCCGCCGTATTGCCTGGCGGGGTGAGGGAGGTTGTGGGGAAAAGGGACTCCTTGTAGTGGACTTTGCCTGGTCCACTGAAACGTGCAGTACCGGTCGCTGTCCTCAGTTCTTGTTCCAGCGAATCTTTGGGGTTTCGAAGAGCTTCCCAGGCGATCGCGCCGGCAATCGCTCGTCGGTCAATCGAATACGTCTGTTCCGTCGCAACGATTCCACCGATGTTCTTCAACAACCAAAAGAACACACGGCCTTCCGAGGTGGTTGCTGCTGGTGCATCTGCTAGCTCAATAGAGACCGGTGCGTTTTTTCCTTTTAACTGAAGCTGACGTAGGACTTCGCTAAATGTCGCCTGAGTCTCCGGCGCGAGCTTGAGTTCGGTGCGACCGTTCACTACTTTCAACCAAAACAACCATCCGACATCCACGTCAAACCTTACCCACTTCCCCTTCGCTCCTGCAGCAACTTTGGTCGGTCCATCCATGAGTTTAAAAACCTGCGTCGCCACTCGGTCGTACGGGTACAACTCGATAATTGCAGGCGGATCTTCTGTTCGAGAAGTAACCCGATGCCTTCCACCTCCAAGCCTGTCATTGAGAAAAATGAAAATCTCAGCATTCCCTAGTAACGATCCAATGAAGGTGCCCTCAAAAGGGCCAACCGACTCACCCAATGCAGGGTGAGATTGCACTCGGATATACATGAGTCCCCCCTCTCGTTCACTTGCGCCTGATCGCCCATAACACCAAATGCCGTACGGCCATTTGCCTCTGTTTACTCCTCTACAGACAGTTTAGAATACCTCCTTGAATTCGCTCCGCCCCCTAATTCTTCATAGATGCTCGGCATCAACATCTCGGTACGTTTTCACTTCGACGATCGGGTGGTGATGCGTGTGAAATTGATCGCCACGACGTGGTCTACGACGGCGGCACGCTTGGTATCATGTCCTGAGTCCGATCTGCAGGGCGCGCGCGTTCGCGAATTTTCCAGCGGGATCGAGCCTCGCGGCCTGCGCTTTCCACGCGGCAAGGTTCAGATACAGTGCCGGAAGGTCGCTCGCGACCATAAACTCTTGTTGCCCCCAATGTGCGCGTACACCAAACTGTCGGCACGCTTGCCAAATCGATTGGACCGCCGCGTCCGGGTAGTA
>JBDTPK010000439.1:0-3339 GCA_039932735.1 Nitrospirota bacterium | reverse complement strand
GTTGCTAGGCTGCCCTTCCAAGACAACCTTGTCGTGAACCAATCCTCATACTTGGGAATATTTTGTATCAGCATATGGAACTGCTCGGCTACGAGCGGACCAAGGCCGAGAACCGCGCCTGCGGCAAGACCAATAAAAAGCAATAGGAAGAGTGCTGCGGACAGAGGTCTTGGCCAGCCCCACTTTCGTTCGGTATATCGGATCACGGGGTTGGCGAGATAGGCCAATACCAAGGCCACAAAGACCGGCAAGAAAATTCCGCTCAGTTCATAAATGCTCCATGCCAAGAGAATGGCTGAGCCGATATAAAACACATCTTTGACTGGGGTCATTTCCCAGAGATGGCGATCCACGACCGGCTTCAAAGAATCTTGGTCAGGGCGCAATATTGATTTGGCGGTGTGTAGCATTGTGTTTGTCAGAAATATATCTATCTTTTACACTCAACTGTAGGCACCTGGTCGAATCAGGATACCAGTAATGTGCTGAGTCAAAGCCTGGGGAACTCCCTAGCTGTCGAACAGGGATTGTCGGGTCGAAACGGATGGGGCGACGTGGATAGATCTGAAGGGAGGTGATCGCCTGACTGCCGACGAGCTTGGTCGTCGTTACTTGTTCCTCGCAAACGCGATCGTCCTCATTAACGCATTTTTCGCCTCGCGTGAATCCAGCCTGGTGTGTTGGACGACGATGGGCACATCGGATACGATCAGCCTGGCGAAGTCGGTATCGGCAGGGATCGGGGTCGGGTCTGTCAGATCGTTCTACCGGACATGCCTCGTTCGTTCAGCAGGCGCGACCACTCTATAAGGACCCACCGGACCACGATCCGCGTAGAATAAGGGTGCTTTCCACACTGGCGTCACACGGCCCCGCGTTCAACACACATATCGTTTCATGGCTCGTCATCTGGTGATGCGGACCTGTGCTTGAGGGAGGAATATAGCCTTCCGCTATAGCCCAGTATTTCTTGCAATTGGTTCCGTGAACAGCTCTCCATGGATTTTCGAGGGAAGCAGCACGAAACCCAGCGACACTCTTCAGCCCTGAGTAGGAGATCTTTCACGAGGAGCTCATTAACCCCTCATTATCACAGTCCCAGCACAAGGGTGAGCCAACGACGCTGGCGGGGCATACTGGGAGAAGCCCGAGCCCTCAGATCCAGGGCGTTACGATTCTGCGATATTCAGACTCTCCTTCGCGTTCTTATATGTAATATCGTGCCACTACGGGAGTCGGATCTACGGGAGTGCGCAGGACGATGCGTAGCTGACCAGGGTTATTCCTAGTAGGCGGTAACGTTCTATTCTCTAATATTGCGACAGAGCCAGCCGATCCGCGTAGCGGTGGAAGAAACAGTCACGTGGCCAAGGGATGTGGACGATGAAGAATAATCGGGAGTTCCATAAACAATCGTCTTCCCATCATGATTCCCATCCGAATCTTGGGGGCCAAATTCTCAAAGCTGTGAGGCGTTCGAATGAATACGATCTGGAAGAATTGCTGCACGTCCTCCCAGGCTACACCTGGAATCAAGTGCTATTAGAGGTGGACCGTTTGAGCCGAACGGGGGAACTACGATTGCTCCTCAGAGGGAGAGGTCTGTATACGGTACGACTTTCTCTGCCAGCGGGTCAGTCGAACGCAGCGGAACAAGGGAAACGATTGCCCCAGACTCTCAATACAACTAAGGAAACTCCTGGAGAATAATTTGGTTTTCATCAGTGCAGGCTTGCAGTTGAATGACAAGTATCAGTAGACTTCAACCAGGAGCACGTTCCCGTGTAATGTCAACTCCACCATGCAACAAAACAATAGATGAGGACTGGACCGATGAGCCATACATGTCGTGTCTTGCTGGCGGATGATCACCTTCTTATTGCGAAAGGGATTCAGAAACTTCTTGAGCCGGAATTTGAACTCGTCGGCATTGTGGAGGACGGCCGCTCGCTCGTGACCGCAGTCACGACCTTGAAGCCCGATATTGCCGTTGTCGATATCGGGCTCCCATTGTTAAATGGCCTGGATGCATCGAAACACATTAAGAAAGCCAATCCAGACGTCAAGATCATCGTGCTCACAATGCATTCTGAACCCGCCTTCGTAAAACAAGCGTTTCGTGTCGGCGTGTCCGGCTACGTATTGAAACAATCGGTCGGAACGGAGCTTGTCCAGGCGATTCACAAAGTATTGGAGGGACACACCTTCACATCTCCGATGGTCACCCAAGGCCTGGTCGATCCGGCAAATGCTCCGCCGCCTGGGGAAGGCGATAGATTTCTGCAATCGCTGAGTACACGCCAGCGAGAAGTTCTTCAGCTGGTGGCAGAGGGCAAGGCCACGAAGGAGATCGCCTGGATTCTTGAAATCTCGATCAAAACAGTGGAGTTTCACAAAACACGGATCATGAAAGAACTACACCTGCGGAGTGCCGCGGACCTTACCAAGTATGCCATCTCGGCGGGATTGACCTCGATACATTAAGGATGTGTTGTGTACTGAGACAGAACTCAACACTTTTTCATGATTTAGAGAGAGGTGATTCCTTGGGCCAAAGCGAACTTGATAAGCTCGGAGGTCGTATGCACACCCAGCTTTCGCGTGATATTCTCCTTATGAAATTCGACCGTCTTTATTGAAATCTTGAGATTCTTGGCAATATCCTTGAGCGACCGTCCATCAGCGAGCAGGACGAGAACCTCGCGCTGCCGAGCCGTAAGATCGCTCGTGTATCCTTCAGGACGAGTCCACGTGCACTCTACCGAGTCTCGCACTTCAGCATCGATCTTTCGCGACACAAAGCGTTTATTCAGCATCACGCTCTGAATTGCTTCGTGCAATTCATCGGTCGTCGACTGTTTCAGCACGTAACCACTTGCCCCTGCCTTGAAGGCTTCGCTCACGGAAATCGCCTCGGCGAGCATTGTGACCATGATAATTTTGACCGCTGGGAGAAGAATCTTTAGCCTGCGGGCGGCTTCGAACCCACTCATCCCAGGCAATGACACATCAAGTAGGACGACGTCGGGGTTCAAGTCCCTCGCGCGAGATAACAATTCATTCGCGTCGTGAACACAACCGACGACCGTGAAATCTGGTTCAATCAACTGCCGCAAACAATCCAGGACCAGCGGATGGTCGTCGACGAGAAGCACCTTCGCTCCGAACACAGCCATCTTGGCTTCTCCCCCCCTGAAAGATTGGACGTATAAGATCGGCAATACCCGTTGACCAGCATACCTGATCGTATCCCCCGTTTTCCACACACGATACTAGGGACAATCCTAGTATTACATTCGTAGATCAGTGGGTATACGTGGTCCTGTGATTACCATCGGA
>JBDTPK010000438.1:0-3360 GCA_039932735.1 Nitrospirota bacterium | reverse complement strand
TGTCTCTCGATTGGAGGGCAATATTTCCTGAGGAGTGACGGCCGGGGTTGAGTGTGTGCAATAACAGGCCACCGAACATCATTGAGTGCAACAGTGAGAGACCGATCCGTACGGACTCCGACACTAACCGGGCCCGCAAGTTGTCTCTTGCTCATTGCTGTGGACGAAGAAATCCTGGTCCACAAGAGGAACATTGGTGCGCATTCGGGCAGGTTCGGTGGAGCACGTGAACCTGCCTGTAGTCGATACGAGATCCACAGGGGTGTATCGCCACACAATGAGAGGGCCGATGTTGCAAATGGCAACAGTCGGTATTTACGGCGCACAAGTTTGATAGTAACGCGATGTTGAAGGCATCGGTTTTGGGGACTTCGTAGAGATTGCTAGCTTGCGGTATTCGTCTTGCTCATGTGCTCATGACAGATCGCAACTGGCTGGGGGTGTCTTGTCCTAGACGTTGTGATAGATACCCGAAGGATGAGGCGCAATCTCGGTGGAAATAGAGCGATGGATTCCAATCGGATTCGGCAGTGCATTGATTCTTCTCGGGTCATTACTTGGAAGATATGGTGCTATCTCGAACTACATGGACCTGCTCATCGATGCGGCATGAAGGCGGTGCTTCTGACAGGTGCCATGGGGTGGTGTCCCGTGTGAAAGTTGCCTGGGGCCAATACCTGTGCTCAGTTGTCCCAAGGAAACCGCAGACAGAGCCAAAACTGTCCAGGGAGATAGAAGAATGAGATCTGAGCTGGCGACTCGGTCGATCGTACCGTTTCGGAAGATATTGGTTCCGGTGGATTTTTCACCGTGTTCCCTTGAAGCCTATCGCGTGGCGTTGGCACTCACTCGGGTGTTTGAAGCGGAACTCATCTTGCTCCATGTCATTGATACCAAGACCCTCAAATCGCTGGATCGCTTGGGACTGGCCCATCTGACCGCAGAATCCGGTCAGGTCAAGCGCTTGCGACGTCATGCGCGAATCAAGGCCAGGGAACTGTTGGACTGGGAGGAGACCAAGGGAATGTCAATTCGTCGTGTGGTGGTCGAGGGCATTCCATTTGTCGAGATCGGCCGACTCGTACGAACGGAGCGCATCGACTTAGTGGTCTTAGGAAGCTGGGGCGGTGAAACCGGGAACGTCGAACGGATTTTTTTCGGCAGCACTGCCGAAAAGGTCGTACGCACGGCCGGCTGTCCGGTGCTCACCGTTCCATTGTTGGCCCCACGCAAGAGACCACCCGGAGAACCTCGCCCAAAGGAGAACCGATGACCACGCAATTAGTGACACGCATTCTGTTCGCGACCGACCTTTCAGATTGTGCCGCACGAGCTCAAGCGTATGCGACATATCTTGCCACCGCGTGGGAGGCCAAGATTGACGTGCTGCATGTGGTCGAAGGTCCCAAGTGGCTGACCACCAACGTGGCGGCCCTTCCATTGACCGAGGAGGTTCGGAAAGAAGCGGCCACGCGATTGGACGAGGTGCAAGGCCACATGGCGCGCAACGGAATCACCGTCAGCGTGCGACAGGTCATGGGGATTCCGAACGAGCAAATCGATCTCGTCGCGCGGGAGAATGGAGTCGATTTGGTGGTACTGGGCACGCAAGGCCGTGAAAACGTATTGTATGGGCTCATCGGGAGTACGGCTGAGCGGGTCATCAAAGGCGCTCCCTGTCCGGTCCTGGCGGTACCTGGCTATCGAGAAGGAGCACACCCACTAGCTACGGAGGCACAACTCCAGATTCCGATTCAACACATCCTGGCGCCGGTGGATTTTTCGAGCCCATCACTGGATGCGCTCGAGTACGCGATTCAATTGGCCAATAGGCTCGGAACCACAATCACCCTGATGCATGTGTTGGAGCCGATCTGTTACGACCTTGACTACAGCCTCGGGTCGATCGAACACGAAGTTCGCAAGCGGGACCATTGGAAGAGCCAACTCACGGAACTCAGCGACTTGGTGAAGTCGTTTGGACTCCCTGCGGATTTTCAAGTTTCCGGAGGTGTTCCCTCAGATGCGATCCTTGTCGGCGCCCTGCAAGGTCGGTCAGATCTCATCGTGATGGGAACCCACGGACGACGGGGCTTGTCGCAGAAACGATTCGGGAGTGTCGCGGAGGCGGTACTGCGTCGCGCGACTTGTCCGGTCTTGACGGTGAAGACGCCGAAGTTTGCGCCAGGGCACCGCCGTGTGGTTCCGCAAGCGATGGCAGAGTCATGAACAAAGGAGCATAGATATGGAGCCTCGAGACATATACATTACCAAGTTCGACCTCGCCCGCTTGAAAGAACTCTTGCAGGTGGGCATCAGCTTTACGGAGCGAGATCGCAACTACCTGGAGAGTTTGCAGAATGAGCTGGACCGAGCCCATATCGTGGAGCCCCCAGCGATCCCTGATAGCGTGGTCACCATGAACTCTCGTGTTCGCCTCAAGGATATGGAGACAGGTGAGGAGAAAAATTACACCCTCGTGTTTCCATCCGATGCGGATATTGAGCAGAACAAGATTTCGATTCTTGCTCCGATCGGCACCGCCATCCTTGGCTACCGGGCTGGTGACACGGTGCATTGGCTGGTGCCGGCTGGGACCCGGAAGGTCCGCATTCTGGAAATTCTCTACCAACCTGAGGCAGCCGGACGCCACGATCTGTGAGTATTCTCGCGAACCCCAGTCCTGTGGCGTCGAGCACTCGGACGCTGCTGCCACTGTGAACAGGCGAAGTCGTGGCTCTTGGAGTCGGTCTCACGCTGCTGAGCAAGCAAGAATCACAGGCGACGGGCAACATCGCTCATCTCAAGAGTGCTGCCGTCGTCGCCCACCAATAGTTGTGTACCAAGGCCACCATGCGCGTCATGATCCGGCAGCGCATAGCGCATGAGGTTTTGACCCGGGTTTTCGTTGCCACTTCTCATCGACAGGCCATCAAGCGAATATCTAACGGAGTAAGGGGTCCAACTGTGCAAGACTGGAGTACCTATGCGCACAACGCCGCCTCATTGTTTGTCATTGCCAACCCATTGGGGGCGGCACCCCTGTTCATGAGTCTGACCAATAGACAAACTCCGGAACAGAGAATACGGACGGCACGGGTCACCGCGACGACAGTGGCGGTTGTTCTTATCACAGCCGTGTTCGTAGGGGAGGCTTTGCTCAGATTTTTTGGAATTCGCATGGCATCATTTCGCGTCGGGGGAGGAATTCTTATCCTCTTGATGGCCCTCGCCATGCTGCAGGCTCGGCCGAGCCCGACCCATCATAATACGCCGGAAGAAACGGAAGAAGCCGCAATGAAGGGCGGCGTGGCCGTCGTCCCCTTGGGCATCCCGCTCGTGGCTGGACCGGGTGCAATC
>JBDTPK010000437.1:0-3363 GCA_039932735.1 Nitrospirota bacterium | reverse complement strand
TGCGGCACCTGCTTCAGATGCGATAGCTCTCGATGCTGCGGTGCGATCACCGTGGGACGCGCCAGCATGGGGTTTCTCGACGAATCGACAGCGGGCATCATCTTTACCAACGGGAATCCATTACAGAATGCTGAGAATCACCTGAGTGGAGCCGATCTGACGCTGAAGAGTTCGAACTTTCTGGGGACTTCGCAAGTGGTGGAGCTGGATGCGTAAGTCCCTGACCTAACCTATTTCTCGTTCCTCCTTCCTTCCCATTCTGACCTTCCAGGCCCCTTCCCCACAAGCGCGTAGGCGTTTGCCTACTCCAAGACCGCTGAACATCTGACATGGGGCTTGGGCGCGATCTGATCGTACGCCATGCTGTTCTCGTGTTGAATATCGCTCGACGATGAGAAGCGAAGGGTGGGGTTCTTGAGAGGCAGGGCGGAAGGTTTTGGGGCAGCAATGACCTGTGTGACGATATGAGTAACGTATGGGAGATGTTCGGACCCGACGTGAGGACGGACATGGAAGGATCACCTAATGAGCGTGCACAGAATCGACTATCACACGAGGAGGTTGCGATGCCAAATGATCGATCAGTAATGGCCGGTACATCTTTCTGGTATGGAGGGCTGTTCCTCGCGTCGGCGGTGAGCTGGCTCATTGGCATACCGGTGTCGGCTGCAGCGCAACAGTCGGCCACTGGCGCCATCCAGTTCATTCGTGGAGAAATCACCAAAATTGACGGAACCAACTACTCCGTTCACCTACCTTCTGGCCGTAACGCCCTCGTCCCGGTCGATACCAACACAAGCATGGTCTGCCCCTCGCGACCACCGGAAGAAAAAGAAGTGCTGCAAGAGCAGGATCGCGCGAAACATCGAGGATTCCGCATTGGCGATTGTCCTTTCCAGGTAGGGGACATGGTCAAGGTTGAGACAACCTCCGAGGGCAGGGCGACGTTCATTCGGTATTTGAGCCACCCAGCGGAGACGCGCTTGTCTCGTCTCGGACTCCCCTACAAGTACGAAGGCGAACTCCGTGAACCGCCTGTAGCGAGAGAGGGAAACGTGGGAGAGAAGTATTAGCATGGAGGCCCCTGTATACCTAGATGGGAGGCGCCTCCTCTCGGTCCGATGGTCCGGCCAGTGGCAGGCCGTCTGGGAATCTGGAATGCCGCTCTCGCGGCATCCTCATCAAACAGTCCTAGGTTTCGTCAAGAAGGTGACGGTCTGAAAGCCATCGAGGTGGCGTTGGGCAGCCGTCCAGATGCAACCAGTGCAACGTTCATGTGCTTTGCTGACGTTGGTCCATCCAGCATCCTCATATCCAGGCGTCCTCCTGAAAACACTGGGGTTTTCTCCAGTACGTTCCGCACAGCGGGTGCAATAGGTTAAGGGTGTGTTGATGAGCGGGGTGAAACGGAGCCGGGGCTTCTCATCACCAGACTTTGAGTGGCTTGGCAAATCGTTGCGTGTTCGTCACCCGCATCAATGGGAGAGTCTGATGAAGACCACGCATCGGGTCGGGTGTAGGAGAGTGTCCCGCACTTTCTTCTGCTTCGACACCTCACCGAACCGGCGCTTCCCGCTACAGTCGCCATTTGCCACAACGGCGGCCTTGAGATTGGGGCATTTGTCCTCAGAACAGGGAGACCGCACGGTTTTCCTCGCCGCGACTTTCGCGCGTGCAAGTTCATGCTTGATCAAGACAAATTCTCACGATGGCTCAGTGAAGTCGTTTGGCATATCAATTGCTCGGAGCAGTTCAGGTCGGCAAACATTACAACCTAACGTTCATCAAGGAGGTGTCTCATGCGTCGAGTAACCGTTGCCGCGTTTGCGGCTTTGTGCGTGATTGGAGCCAGCTCGCTGGCCTTGGCTGCCGAAGGTAAGAAATATGGGGATCAAATTGAGCCGGGTGCAAAGTCTGCCGAGGGTGCTCGATATGGGGATCAAATTGAGCCGGGTACGAAGGCTGCCGAAGGCGCAAAATATGGGAATCAAATGGAAACGGGTAAGTTGTCTCAAGAACCTTCTGTACTCGGTAATAAACGTGAGCCGGTCCGGCCTAACGATGCCATGAAGGGCAAGGAGAAGGAACATAAGGAGAAGATGACGACGCACTAAGAGACAGCAACGGTCGCTCCGGCAGTCCCCGCTCCTGCTGCCGAGCCATCAGTTCGCGCCGTCGCGTCATTAGAGTGGATAACCCTTGGGAGATCTTGTCTGCTGAGGGCCATGCTGAGGTCTTGGACCAATGCAACAAGGAGGTGTCGGATAGGCCGACATCCCAACAGAGAAAAGGAATGTCTGTCATGAGTGAACCCAATGCCGTCGTCGCCGTTTATAACAGCCACACTGAGGCCGAGGCGGCGATTAATGAACTGAAGCGAGCGGCCTTCAACATCACAAAGCTCTCGATCGTCGGGAAGGATTACCACACAGACGAACACGTGGTGGGCTATTACAACGCCGGCGATCGCATGAAGTACTGGGGCAAGCTCGGCGCCCTCTGGGGCAGTATCTTTGGATGGTTTATTGGTGCGGGGTTTTTTGCCATCCCGGGCATCGGGCCGGTCTTAGTCGCGGGGCCACTTCTTGGCTGGGTCCTCGGTGCACTGGAGGGGGCCGCGATTACAGGAGGGATGACGGCGATCGGGGCAGGGCTCTTTAGCTTGGGGATTCCCAAAGATAGCGTCCTCAATTACGAAACGGCGCTCAAATCCAATAAGTTCATTCTGGTGGCCCATGGCACGGCTGAAGAGGCGGCTCAGGCCCGCAAGATTCTTCAAACGACAGGACCCCACTCGATCGAAACACACACGCCGGCGGATACAACGGCGGGGGTAGGCGCTTAGCAGAGGCGTCGGATGGAGTCATCGTCACCAGACTGCGTCGATCGTAGAGGGTAGCGTCAATCGTCTTAGCCATACCCTGCTCACACGAACACGAGGCACTCACTGAACGGAGACAAGATTGAGGAGGATCCTCGCACTGTTCGTAGTCACACGAATCAGTTGGGCGGGATTCGCCCCCCCGCTCATCATGAAGAATTTTTCATCCGCAGTTCATGGATCTTTCACGTTGAGCGACTACGCTCCGCAGCAGGTGCAGATGCAAACGAAGGGCGATGAAGCCATGATCACTAGTCAAATTGAAGTCGAGACGGCCATGGTTCAGCAGGTAGCGACGCACGGGGCTTGTACGATTGAGGCGTTAGTCTACTGCAGCCGGCTCCAGGATTGTGGAAGGAGACCTGCTGAAGATGGGGGAGGAGTGGTACACCCTGCGTGATACGTCAGGCCACGGCGTGCGCCTGCATGTCGATACGACCACGCATCAGGAAGCAGTGTCATCCAAACCACCATCTTGCATG
>JBDTPK010000436.1:0-3363 GCA_039932735.1 Nitrospirota bacterium | reverse complement strand
TTTCTCTATGGACTCTCGATGGCCGATGCGATGATTCGGAGTGGACAGGTCAAGACCTGTTTGGTGGTGGCTGCGGAGGTGAAGTCTCGTTCCGTCGATCCTGCCGATACCGATACGGCTTTCTTGTTCGGCGATGGAGCCGGTGCAGTCGTGTTGCGGGGTGAACCAGAGGCAGAGCGGCTGAGCCAAGGGCTTTTGGGACTCCGTCTCCGTGCTGACGGCGCTCAGCATGGCTTGATTACGATTCCCGCAGGTGGATCGCGTCGGCCGACGACACTGGAAACTGTCGAGGCGAAGAGCCATACGTTGCGGATGCAAGGGGCGCCGCTCTTTCGTTTGGCGGTCAAGCGATTGGAGCAAGTTATTCTCGATGTCATGAAAGAGTTTGGTGTCGAGCTACAAGATGTCGCGCAGTTGGTCTTGCACCAAGCCAACGGGCGGATTCTGGACCAGCTGACGAAGCGGCTGGGGATCTTGCCGGAGCGGGTCTGTTCCGTCATCGGTCGCTATGGTAATACGTCATCAGCGTCATTGCCGATTGCGCTCGACTATGCAGTCCGTTCGGGAAGAATTTTGTCACACGACATTGTTGTGCTCGGCAGTTTTGGAGGCGGCGTGACCTGGGCAGCAGGGGTGGTTCGGTGGTAAGGCTTGCCTAGCAATCGCACGCGTGAATTTGCTGCCATGACACTCGCGCTCTGTTCGTGATGCAAGTGATTGTCCCTGAATTGAGGAACCCTGCATGTTATTTGGATTGATCCCTCAAGAAGAAGCCTTCTTTGAGCTGTTCAAGAAGGCCGCACATAACATGATCGAAGGGAGTCGGCTTCTGAAGGTGATGATGGAAGACTTCCGGTCTCCCATCGAACAGGCCCGGGAGATCAAAGGTGTTGAGCACATCGGGGATGACATTACGCACGACATTGCGCGTCGATTGAACAATACTTTTATTACCCCAATCGATCGGGAAGACATTCATGATCTCGCCAGCGCTCTCGATGATATTTTGGATGTCACGGAGGCGGTCGCAGACCGCTTCGTGCTATACAAGGTGCCGAAGCCGACCGAGAAGGCGATCAAGCTGGCAGACATTCTGTACAAGGCATCTATGGCCGTGGGGCGAGGCGTAGACCTCCTAGGTCTTCCGCATCCGGAAATGAAGGAATGCAGTGTAGAGGTGAACAGTTTGGAGAACGAGGCCGACCGAGTCTCTCGCGATGCAATTTCCGCCCTCTTTGAAAATGAAGCCGATCCGATCACAGTGATCAAGTGGAAAGAGATTTACGAGAACTTCGAAGCAGGAACCGACCGCTGCGAAGACGTCGCAAACATTCTTGAGCGGATCGCGATCAAACACCACTAAAAACGAGACGTGTGATCAGAGATGAGTGAAAGGCCGGACTGCGCCCTGAGATTCCCCTGGGTTTACTCGTCACCCATCACTCATGACACATCACGGTGTTGAATGCCTGACCTGACCGGGATGTTGCTCGTTGTGGTGGTTTTGGCGCTTCTATTCGATTTTTCGAACGGGTGGCATGACAGCGCCAACGCCATTGCGACCGTCGTCTCAACAAGAGTTGTGAGCCCGTTTGTGGCGGTCATGGCAGCCGGCGTGCTCAATGTGGCCGGCGCGTTCATGTCTACCGCCGTAGCGAAGATGGTGGGGTCTGAGATAGTCAATCCGGCTATGGTCACTCAAGAAATGATCGCGGCGGCGTTGGCCGGTGCGATTGTGTGGAACCTCTTCACGCTGTTGTTGGGATTGCCGACCAGCTCGTCGCATGCCTTGATCGGCGGATTGGTCGGGGCTGCGGTGACCCATGGAGGGTGGGCGACGGTGAAGTGGTCTGGCCTTCGCCCGGTGATGGAAGCGATGGTCCTTGCACCGTTTTTTGGCTTTGCCATTGGATTTTCGTTGATGGTGGCGATCAGCTGGGTTTTTTTTCGTGTGACCCGGAGTGTGGCGAATCGGCTATTCAAACGGCTGCAGCTTGTATCCGCCAGTTTCATGGCGTTTAGTCACGGCGCCAACGATGCGCAGAAGGCCATGGGAATCATTACGTTGGCATTACTCTCTGCGGGGCAGATTGCTTCAAACGAGGTGCCGGGGTGGGTGATCGGTGCCTGCGCGGTGGCGATGGGACTGGGAACGGCCGTGGGTGGCTGGCAGATCGTTCGTACGCTGGGAATGGGCATCGTCAAGCTGGAACCAGTGCATGGGTTTGCTGCGGAAACCGGCGCCGCCGCGGTGCTACTCGTGACGGCATACGGTGGTCTGCCGGTGAGTACGACTCAGACTATTACGACGACGGTCATGGGGGTCGGTGCAATCAAGCGATTTTCGGCGGTGCGTTGGGGCCTCACCACGAGAATTCTGTATGCCTGGATTTTCACGCTTCCCGGTGCGGGTCTTCTCGCGTCGCTCATCTATTATCTAATCGGGCTGAGGACGGTGTAGCAACACCTCCACAGAATGCTCAAAAGAGCCAGACTTCTTACCCGGCCAACCCCGACGCGCCAAGGCAGGCGGATTCGCAGGCAAAGCCGCAGCTCCGTGGCTGACCCTTGTTTCACATGTCACCGTTCACGGTTCTTGAGCGTGACGCGAGAACGAAGCTGGTGGACTGTTTCAACAGCCTGTTAGTCAGCCGGATGACCGATCTGTTGGGTTGGTAGCCCGACGACAAAACGGCTGCCGGTCGGCGTGTTCGCCTCGACCCACACCCGCCCGCCAAGACCCTCAGCGAGGTGCCTGACAATCGCCAGTCCGAGCCCTGTTCCCCCTAACTCACGTGAACGGGCCTTATCGACACGATAGAATCGTTCGAAGACGCGCGGGCGATCGAGTTCAGGAATTCCCATGCCAGTATCGGTCACGCTCAGTTCCACGGCCGTGGCCATCGCGGGCTGTTCGGCATCGTCCAAAGCCGGGTGGGCTGCCACGGTAATGGTCCCTTTCTCGGGCGTGTATTTGACGGCGTTTTCGAGCAAGTTGGAGAGGATTTGTATCAGCCGGTCTTCATCGCCGAGTACTGCAGGCAGATGGTCCTCCACGAAGGAGACGAGCCGATGCCCCTTCTTGTCCGCTAAGGGCTTGATCATGGCCAGCGTGCGTTCGATGACGCTTTGGATATGAAGCGGTTCTCGCTTGAACTGGACCTGCCCTGATTCGATCTTCGACAGCTGGAGGAGGTCTTCGAGAATTAGGTTCAGTCGGTCGCTTTGTTTGAGAATGATGTTGAGGAATTGTGAGCTGGTCTCCGGATCGTCTTTGGCGCCATCGAGTAAGGCTTCAACATATCCCTTGATCGACGTGAGGGGGGTCCTCAGCTCGTGGGACACGTTGGCGACGAAATCTTT
>JBDTPK010000435.1:0-3378 GCA_039932735.1 Nitrospirota bacterium | reverse complement strand
TGCTCAATGCTTCGCTTCGACGTCGAGTCAGCCTCCGAGCGTGTCGAGCGTTTCTTTGAGACTCTTGCGAATACAGGTGAAAATCGGCGTGTCGCGCAGCGTGTAGCGCGAGCCTTCTGTTTCGCGGAGGGCCATCACGAGATCCAGGAAGTCTTCCGGCTTATCGCTTTCAAACGCCACCACCCATTCCTGGTCGTCCAACCCGAATGAATAGGTCGTGTTCAGTTTGACCGAGGGGAATCGATGGCCGACTTCAATGTGTTCGTCCATCATGCCCTGCCGCGCCGCTTTTGTGAGCAGGAACCAGTCGCGCGTTTTCAGAAACGGGTAGACGAAAATATATTTGGCTTTCCCGGGAACGACGGTCAGACGTTTACTCTCTTGATTTTCGTGGGTGTGATGATCTACGTAGACCGAGCGTTTGGTGATCGCAAGATAGGAATAGGGGGTGGTCAGATACTGTCCTAACCCAGAGGCCAGAATTTTCGTGGTCATGTCCTGGAAGAGTTCCATTTCGTAGCTGATCCGCCAGAGCATGATATCGCAATCGCCCCTAATTCCGACCGAGGAGTAGGCCACCACGAGGACTTTACCTGTGTAATCCTCGACTGCACGGATAAACTCCTGTTTGCCTTTTGTACGTTCATTCTCAGGCAGGCGCCGCCAGGCCGGGTCGATTTTATAGAAAGCGAAGTTCACATATTGGCGTCTCGGTGCTTGAGGTGCTGGGGCTTGTTCAGGGGTGGACATCGAAACTCCTCCGTATAACTTCCTTGAAAGTAGGCGAACCCTGACGATTTATAAATAGGTCTGCTGCGATCGCCTATATTCGGGTGAGAGGCACGTGACCGTTGACTTTGAAGCGTGGTCACGACGGTATTCATCAACAATGTCGGCTTGCCGACGGTTCGGATTTTTATCACTTCACCTTTGCTGTTGTCAACGGGCAGAGAAGGCTGGGCCGCACGTTGACAGGGAAAGAGTCTTCTGGTACTGGCATGCTCATGTGGGCTACAGAGGTTCATCGGCACGCCGCCAAGAGACTCCCGCAGACGGATTGGTTGAAGAGCCTATGGCTCTGTCTTGGCGTTCTTGTGTCAAGTAGTCTGGGTCATGTGTCGGCGCATGCCATCGATGTGCACCCCACGGCGGAGCAGATTCAGATCGCACTCGACCGAGGAAAAGAGGCGGGGCAGAAGCAGCGTCCTCCGGATATGTTTTATGTTCGATTCGGCGCAACCGACGAGCTCCAATCCAACGGGTTTTTGATCACGAAGCTCGGAGGACTATCAGTCATGGCGACACATATGGCTCTTCGGGGGCTGCAGCCGAGCGAAACTGAGGTGACGCAAGTGCTGGAAGGCCAGACCCTGCTGGTCACCACCGTCATCTTCGGGGATGCTCCCAACTTCGCGGTGGACAGTTATATGGTGTTCGACCAGGGAGGGAACACAATCAAGCCCGTGACTGTCCGTTTCGATGGGGTCGCCAATCGCAGTGCAGCCTGGCCGGGAAGCCCACGCTTTAAAGCGAAAGTCGTGGCGTCGTTTAACTATGCCGACTTCAATTCGAGTGCCAGCACGACCATCACGGTCTTTCCGGCGAACGGGGGAGAGGAGCGCTTTCGTGTAGATTTTTCTCAGATCCATTAACGGGATGATGAAAAATGACGGGGTAGCTGGAACGATCCCTGTGCTCGCGCAACGCGCGGCCTCAGAAGACCCTCGTTGGACGCCCGCACTTGGAATCATCCCAGCCACGCCGTACAGTATAAAGTGATAGTTTGCTGTGGGCCGTTTGACTATCTTGTCTAGTCTGGAGTTCGCTTCTCACTATGGCTAAGGTTCTTACAACTCCGACGCTTGATGCAGAAACGATTGCGATTGGTACTGAACTGTTGATCGGGGGCCGATCCGATTCCAACTCGCTCTTCCTTGCCGATGAACTCGGCAAACTCGGGATCGCAGTTCGATTCAAATCGGTCGTCGGTGATGAACGGCACGATATCGTCACGGCTATTCACACAGCTGTGACGCGAGCCCAGGTGATCATTTTGACTGGCGGGCTGGGTCCCACGGTGGACGATTGCACAAGAGAGGCCGTGGCCTCCGCGACCGGACGCCGGCTTGGTCGTCGCAAGGAAGCATTGGAAAGCATGACGGCCCGACTCGCGCAATGGGGCCGCAGACCAAACCACGCGCAGTTGCGCCAGGCCATGATTCCATCCGGCGCCACCGTCTTGAAGAATTCGGTCGGTTCTGCGCCGGGGTTTTGTCTGACATGGAAGAAGGTGTTGATCGTTTCGTTGCCCGGCGTGGCGCAGGAAATGGAAGAGATGATGCGGGCAGAAGTCGTGCCATTACTATGCACAGCAAGTGAATCGCCTGGCAGGCCACAACGAGCGCCGATCGTTCGTCAGGTATTTCATACATTCGGCCTAGCGGAGGCGGATGTCGATGCCAAGCTCAAAGGGCTCATTCCAAATGGAGCCCCGGTTGATCTGGGGCTCCTCGCATCGCCCCTGGGCGTGCTGGTCTCGCTGACGACGAAGGGGAACCAATCTGCCCTGGAGAAGAATCGTAATCTGCTGCAGAGGCTGGTATGCGACGTCCGCTCGCGACTCAGCGACTGGCTCTTTGCCGAGGGGCTCGAGACGATGGAAGACATCGTTGGGCGGGAACTCACCAAACGGGGGCTCATGTTGGCGGTCGCGGAATCCTGCACGGGTGGATTGATCGGCCATCGGTTGACACAGGTGGCTGGTTCATCTGCCTATGTGGATCGTGGCGCTGTCTGCTATAGCAATCGAGCGAAAACGGAAATGCTGGGCGTGCCGGCGGACCTGATTGCCCGACATGGCGCGGTGAGTAACGAGGTTGCCGCAGCGATGGCCAGCGGCATTCGCGAGCGTGCCAACGTCTCGGTGGGACTCAGCGTCACCGGCATCGCTGGGCCAGGCGGCGGGACCGAAGCTAAGCCAGTCGGGCTGGTCTATGTTGGGTTGGATGATGGAACCGGCCGGCCAATTGCGCGGGAATTCCGGTTTCACGGAGACCGGAATGCCATCAAACAACGGTCGTCACAAGCCGCATTGGATCTCCTTCGCCGCTGGTTGCTCAATCAGGAATCGAAGTGATCCGGGTGTTCCTTGCCGTCGAACTGTCGCAAGAGCTTCGGGCCGAACTTGCCGTGCTCCAACAGGAGTTGAAGCGTCGCATTGAGCTGGAGATAAAGGGACACACGCGCATCTCTTGGGCGCAACCTGCCTCAATGCATCTCACCATCAAGTTCCTCGGCGACATGGATGAGCAGCTGATTGATCTCTTATCGGTTGCGGTCGAACGGGCGATCGCAAATAAGAGAGCGGTGAATGTGCCG
>JBDTPK010000434.1:0-3382 GCA_039932735.1 Nitrospirota bacterium | reverse complement strand
GATGGCTCGGGTCGGTGCCGCGGTGCGGGGATGGAGCCGGGCAAGCCAGGGACTGATCATGCCGTCACGTGCCATGGCCCAATAGACGCGAGGCCCTGCCCAGGTCATGGCGCTGACCGCTCCTGCGATGGACAGACAAAGAATAGCCGCAACGAGTCGCCCGCTCTGTGGTCCCCACAAGGCTGCAGCTGCCTTCTCCGCGACTGGTACGATCGGTTCGCTGGCTAGCTCCGTGATCGACAGCGCTGACAGATAGACGACGTTCAGCAGCAGATAGATCACGGCAACGAAGGCCGTGCCCCCGATCATGATCTTCGGCAGAGTCCGCCTGGGATCGGCGATGTCGCCGGCAATGTACCCTGCCACGTTCCAGCCGAGGTAGCAGTAAGTCACAATCACGAGGGCGATGGCGGAGGCTCCGAGCGTCGGCTGTTGGACAGTGGGCCCGGCGAAGTGACCGCCTCCGTTGCCAACCACTGCTGCCAGTCCGCCGAGAATCAATCCCCCAATGGCGACAACTTTTGTGGTCGTCAAGAGCAATTGCATGCGGCCGCCTGCCCCCACTCCCCGACAATGCATGAAGGTTACGATCCACAGCAGAGAGA
The DNA here is from genome assembly GCA_039932735.1 of Nitrospirota bacterium. GTDB lineage: Bacteria > Nitrospirota > Nitrospiria > Nitrospirales > Nitrospiraceae > Palsa-1315. The sequence continues at coordinate 2,777 of JBDTPK010000434.1, read as the reverse complement.
GCGAGAGACCCTTTGCTAGCCATCCTCCTTCATCCTCGATCGGAACGACTCGCAGGGCATAGGATGAAAAACTGATGGCTGAAGCTGCGACTGCTGCGCCAAAGCCGATCGTGAAGGAGGTCCATCCATTGAGAAAGGCCACCAGCGGGCCGTACGCCTCCCGCAGGTAGACGTAGTCCCCTCCCGCATGAGGCAGGGCGGCCCCCAATTCTCCATAGACCATCGCGCCGCCGAGCGCAAAGAGCGCGCCAGCGAACCACAATAGAAGGATCAGCATCGGGTCGCCGAGATCGCGGGCCATCAATCCCGTAGTGGTAAAGATCCCTCCCCCGATGATGTTGCTCACAAGTACGCAGGAGGCCGTAAACCAGCCGATCTTCTGCGTAGTTGATTTCAGCCCTGGCTCGCTGACTGACGAATCACTCATGCTGTCCGAGGTTAGCAGGTTGCAGAACGCTATGGGTGCGCTAGAACTTTGAATATCCCCACATATAGCAAACCGGAGAACATTCCCACAGGAAGCTCAAAAAGGCTAGATTTCTCACCCGCCCAACCCTGGCGCGCCGAGACGCAGCCTTGCCCAAGCAAGGCCGCAGCGCGTGAAGGGCCGAGGCGTACCCTCTGGGGCGCACGGTGCGACGAATAAGGAGCACCAAGTCTGTGCGCGCCGCCGAGAGGCGAGGCGGCCGGGTCCCCGTCGAGGGTCTGAACGATGCGAGAACGCTGCTGGCGACTTTTTCAGCTTCCTGTCAAGTTCGGGCACGTTCATTTCTTCCGTAACTTCCCTACCATACGGAACGATGCCTGGGAAACAACCAAAAGCCCCTCATGCCGCCGGTATTGTGCGACGTCGTCGCCAGCCTTCTCGTGCGTCGACTGGTTTGACCTCCATCGAACTACAAGCCGCCGCGCCTCCACACGATGTCGCTGAATTACATCGAGCGATCGAGGGTGATGGTGGGAAAGTCCTCGCGATCTATTGAGAACCCTATGGTGGACGCTGGCTGGTTCTGGCAGCCTTGCCGATCGAACTCGTTGAGCCCACCCCGTTTCAGCGCAATCTCTCCGACACGCACGTTCGCAAATTAGAACTCGTGATCGGCAAGATCGGGCGGTTTCTCGATCCGATCATCGCCGTACCTGCGCCAATGAGTGCGCAAGCCGCGAAGTACTGGACCTCCAACGGTAACCATCGTCTCTCTGCAATGAAGACGCTGGGAGCGAAGAGCATTATCGCAATTGTCGTACCGGAGGCGACCGGAGCCTACCAGATCCTCGCGATGAACATCGAGAAGGCACACAATCTGCGCGAGAAATCCCTCGAAGTCATCCGAATGTTCAAAAAATTGGCACGGCTCGACGATGCGACGGAAGAGACCTATGCCTTGGAGTTCGAAGAACCGGCCATTATCACGCTGGACCTCTGCTATGAAGAGCGACCTAGATTCAGCGGCCTATCATCCGGTGTTGAAACTCGTGGATGAATTTCTGAAGAAACCGTTGCGCGCGGCGATTGAACTGCGGCGCGAACGAGCGAAAATCCTGTTAGCGCTGGATGATCAGATCGTCAAACTAGTTGAAGCACTGAAAGCGAAAGGACTGACGAGTCCCTACCTCAAGAGCTTCGTGGTCGCGCGAGTGAATCCGATCAGGTTCCGAACGAACGATGCCGAATCATTTTCGTTCGATGAAGCCTTCGATCGAATGGCAACCGCAACGGCCACATTTAACCCCGAGAAGATCAAGATGGAAGACGTGGCCCGCTCAGGCGGCGCAATTGATGGGACTGAGTAACTACTCCATCACCTTATTTTCTCACCTTGCCCTTCGTCTCAAGGCCCCTTTAGAATATCAATTCTAGATAAAACCGACACGCGACATTGAATCCCATCCAAGAGGAGGCCACCATGAGTCTTGCTGACAACACATGTATCCCTTGCCGAGGCGGTGTCCCGCCTGTTCCCGAAGATCGTGCGCAGGCGCTGTTGAAAGAGCTGGGGCGCGGATGGTCGTTGAACCAGTCCGGTCATCTCGAACGCTTATATACGTTTAAGGATTTCGCTCAGGCCTTGGCCTACGTGAACAAGGTGGGGGCGGTGGCAGAAGCGGAAGGCCACCATCCCGATCTCTATTTGACCTGGGGTAAATGCAAGGTTGAGATTTGGACGCACAAGATCAATGGCCTGACGGAGAGCGACTTTTATATGGCTGCGAAATCCGATCGTGCGTTTGAACCGTTTCGCGCGACGGCCGGTTAGAGCGGCGAGTCAGATGGTTACGTCATGAGTCCACGAGGCCACAGATGAGCGACAAGGCCCAGGTGGCGCTCGTCAACATGCCGTTTAGCTTCTCGAAGTTTCCCTCAATCCAATTGGGCACACTCTCTGCACTGCTCAAGTCGAAGGGCGTGCCCGTCGACTGCCACCATTTGAATGTGCGTTTCGCCCACAAGGTCGGCGTACCCCTCTATGAAATGATCTGCGAGAAACGGGCGCTGTTCGGCGAGTGGATTTTTTCTTATCTTCTGTTTCGAGACAATCCCAAACGTGCTGATTACCCCCGCCTGTTTAAGCCGGTGTTCGAGCAAGTCGCCATGGAGAGTGGCCATCCGACCTCGTTCTTCGAAGACATGGCGTCGAGGACCGCGCCACAGTTCTTGACCTGGGCACTAACCTCTATCGACTGGGGACAGTACAAGATCGTCGGCTTCACCTCCACCTTTGATCAAAACGTCGCGAGCCTGACGATGGCGAAGCTCATTAAGGATCTCTATCCCG
>JBDTPK010000433.1:0-3386 GCA_039932735.1 Nitrospirota bacterium | reverse complement strand
GGCACAGGATACCGATTCTGTGTCGCGCACCGCGGTCATGCTGCCGGAATTGATCCAAGAGATCCTGGCGCGGAATCCTGAGCTTGTGGCGGCACGACAGCAATGGGAAGCTTCCTCGCAACGAATTACACAGGCACGGGCGTTGGAGGATCCGACTCTGTCGGTCCAGTGGTGGAACTTCCCTGAATCCTTCAATCTTGGGCGATCAGGAAACACCATTATTGGGCTGTCCCAAAAATTCCCCTTTCCCGGTAAACTCGCCCTGAAAGAGGAGGTTGCCAGCCGCTCGGCCGAGATGACTGAGCAATCGGTCCGCGCAAAGGAACGGGAATTGGTCGCCCGCCTGAAGCAGACCTACTACGATCTGTTTCTCGCACAGAAGGCGATCCAGATTCATCATGAGCAGGTGGAGCTGTCCAGACAATTTGTGGAGATTGCCAACGCGAAGTTCCGTGCGGGCAAGGGAAGCCAGGCCGATGTCCTCAAGGCCCACGTCGAGCTGTCCCTGCTGTTCCAACAGCTTCCCGTTCTGGAACAGCGTCGGGAAACCGCCGAGGCGATGCTGAATACGCTGCTCGATCGGAGCCCCGCGTCGCCCTTGGGGCTTGCGCAAGCACCCTCTGAATTGCCGCTCGAACAGCCCCTCGATGATCTGCACCGTCTCGCGTTCAACGACAGGCCGGAGCTCAAAGCCGCTGGGCTGGATGTGCAACGGAGCGAGCAGTCCCGCGCGCTGGCCCAGCGACAGTATTACCCGGACTTCGATGTGGCGTTTCAGCGCTTCCAGAACTTTCAGGCCAATGACGGATTCGGCGCGGTGGTGTCGATGAGTCTTCCCTTCGCGTTTTGGAGCAAGCCGAAGTACGACGCGGGCGTGCAGGAGGCTGCGGCGGCGGTCGCGGTCGCACAGGCGCAGCAACATACCTTGGAAAACCTGACCCGATTTCAGATCAACGACCTCCTGGCCAAGGTCAGGGCGACTGACCAGGTGGCCACGTTGTATCGCACCACCATCTTGCCACAGAGCGTGCAGAGCTTGGAGGCGGCGCGCGTTGGGTATCGTGCGGGGACGGCGGGTTTCTTGGATCTCATTGACGCGCAGCGGGCCTGGCGAGGATTTCAGCTTGAGTATTTCAAGGCCCTCGTAGACCGCCAGCATCGGCTGGCTGAACTCGAACAGGTCGTCGGCATCACGCTCGATCGTCAGAGCTAACTCAGACAGGAAGGAGGAACGACGATGAACCAACAGGCATACAAGAAAAAGTTTGTGATCGGCGCCGTGGCGATTGGTGTGATCGCCGGAATTGCCGTCGGTTTCTTTATCGCTCCCAGAATGATGGGCGACATGAAGCAGATGGACATGAAAGGAATGCCGGTGGAAGGCGCGATGCCCATGAAAGACATGGAACCAATGCCAGGCCTGTCCACACCGCCGTCCGGGGCGGTGGTGGTTCCGGCTGTGATGAGACAGTTGATCGGAGTCCGAAGTGCGCCGGTCGGCATCGCGACATTGGGGCAGGAGATCCGCGCAGTCGGCACGGTCGGCTACGACGAACGTGGCTTGACTCAGGTGGCAGTGAAAACCTCCGGGTGGGTTCGAGAGGTCTTTGTCGATTCGATCGGTCGACCCGTACGCAAAGGGGAACCCCTCTTTACCCTCTACTCACCGGACCTCTTAGCCACGCAGGACGAGTATCTCCTCGCCTTGAGAGCGCAGCGTCAACTGGCCACGAGCCCTCTTGATGAGATCAAAATCAACGCGGCGTCTCTTGTGGTGAGTGCGCGTGAGCGCTTGCGATTGTGGGATCTAAACGATGCGCAAATTGACGCTCTGGGACGTCGAGGTAAAGCGGAGCCGGCGCTCACAGTCTTTGCCCCGTCCTCGGGGATCGTCCTGAAGCGAGAGGCCTTGCCAGGAAGATATGTGGAACCAGGTACGACACTCTATGAGGTAGCGGATCTCTCCACGGTCTGGATTTCCGCCGACATTTATGAGTCCGAGGTTGCGGCGGTAGGGCTCAATCAGCGTGCCTCAGTTACGTTCGCCTCCTATCCAGGAGACACATTTCAGGGCAGAGTCTCGTACGTCTACCCCACGCTGAATACCGAGTCCCGCACCGTGCGGGTGCGGTTGGAATTGCCGAATCCAGGACTGAAGCTGAAGCCGGGCATGTACGGGAACGTGACCGTACAAACGGACGTGGTCAACACGTTAGTCATACCCAAGGAAGCCGTGCTAGACACAGGACTTCGTCAACTCGTATTCATGGATCGAGGGCAAGGCCGGTATGAACCGGCTTCAGTCAAGCTGGGACGGCGAAGCCAGGATGACGTGGAAGTGTTGGAAGGACTCAAAGAAGGAGATCGCATCGTGACCTCGGCCAATTTCCTGTTGGACGCAGAGAGCAAGTTGGCCTCAACGTCGAGCATGCAGGCCATGATGGGCCGGATCGGCATGGGCGATTGGCAGATGCGTGGCGCATATGAAGGCAAGATGGAAGGGATGGAGGGGATGGGCGATATGAAAGAAATGCCGATGGGGGATATGAAAGGGATGGAAGGGATGAAAGGCATGCAGGGGATGCAGATGGGGGATACGAAGGGCATGAAGAACATGCCTGGCATGGAGATGGGAGACAAGAAAGATGGAAACGAGATCCGTCAGGTGAACGGACTCACGCTCTCTCTCGCGACAGCGCCAGAAAAACCCAGTGCCGGTAACGTGCTGCTCCAGCTCACGCTCACAGATCAGGGCAAGCCAGTGACCAATGCGCAAGTCCTGTTGGTCTATACAATGCCGATGCCGGGTATGACCGATTCCAAAGTGACGGCTCGTCACACGAAGGACGGGCTCTATGAAGGGACGGTGCTGTTCGGCATGGGCGGCACCTGGGTGGTGACGGTCAACGTAACGATACCAGGGCGACCGCCCATTGCTGAAAAGTTTCAGTTCTCGGTCGCCGGGGGAGGCATGTAACCCTTCATGATCGCACGACTCATTGAAGGGAGTGCTCGCAATCCAACTCTGGTGATCCTGCTTGTCTTGCTGTTGTCGGCTTGGGGGCTATGGGCAGGATTGCAGGTTCCGCTGGATGCGGTGCCGGACCTGTCTGATGTTCAGGTGACCATCTACACCGAGTGGGAGGGGCGCAGTCCCACGTTGATTGAAGATCAGGTCACGTATCCGATCGTCACGTCTCTGCTTGCCGGTCCGAAAGTCAAACGAGTGCGGGGCGTCTCAGAATACGGAGTCTCTTATGTGTATGTAATCTTCGAAGACCGGACGGACTTGTATTGGGCAAGGAGTCGTGTGTTGGAATATATGCAGAAGTTGAGCGGAAAGTTGCCGGCTGGAGTCGCGCCGACGTTAGGTCCTGATGCGACCG
>JBDTPK010000432.1:0-3393 GCA_039932735.1 Nitrospirota bacterium | reverse complement strand
GAAGAAAGGGAAATAACAAGACGAGATTCGTATGGCGATCTCGCGTCCCAATCATGCAGGGGCGGCCGATATTACCGATATTCGATGGCGCGGGGCGTTGGATATTTGTTTGCCGTCCTCGACTGGGCCAGTCGCCGGGTGTTGCGTGGCGGCTCTCCAACACGCTCACGACGGATTTCTGTCTGGACGCAGTGCAGGACGCCGTAGGTCGCTATGGTCGGCCGGAGATCCTCAATACCGATCAAGGGTGCCAATGTACCAGCCAAGAGTTCACGGGGCTTCTGACTCACAACGGCATCCAGATCAGCATGGATGGACAAGGCTGCTGGCGAGACAACGTGTGTGTGGAACGACTCTGGAAAAGCATCATCTACGAAGAGGTGTATCTGCATGCCTACGCGACCGGCGGGGCTGCGCGCCAGGGCGTGGAGCGCTACCTGGCGTTCTACAACCCGGCCAGACGCCCGACCAGGTGCACTATGATAATCTGACGACACGGCGGACCGCCGTGTAATCAGCAATCCGCCAGGCGCCACTTAAGGAATGGTCTAAACTGTCTAACCAACGGGAGCCACCTCTGACGATCATTCGATACTTCCACATGGGATAATAATCGAAGACGAAAAAGTAACCCGTTAACCATAACGAGTGAGGCGAAAATGCTTGAACTCAGCGGTGAGAGCTCATCGGAAAGAGAGAATCCTCTATTTATGATTCCTCCCTCTATCGCGTTCAGAAAATCCTTACTCCTTGCAATGAAACCCCATCATTCCCACAGGAAAACTGCGTGGAAGGCCAAACTTCTGATCTGCTTATGCGGGACGTTCCTTGCGGCCTCGGTGGTGTCATGTGCGAAACCATTGTTCCCCCCCTCTGCGGTCAAGGATCTTGACCCTGCTCTGCAAATGGGGATCTCTAATCCAGAGGCCGACGTCTATTTCAAAGACCATCTTGCCCAAACAGGCGGTCGGATCATCGCCATTGAGCAGACGTCTGACGGAACGTTAATTACAGCCGAGGAGTTGCCTCTTACTCGGACAACGACTGAGGTTGTGGAGACCGCGAAACCTACTGGTTGGTTTGTGTTTCTCTACTCGGGACTCATGGATCCTCTAGGGCTCCAGCAAGGCAATAAGTTCATCATGGTGGGGCTCGTGAAAGGAACGCAAAAAGTCACCATCAATGGCGTTCAGAGGCTGGCTCCCTATGTGCTTGCCCGGTGTGTACATGTATGGAATACAGGTCGCTACGCGATCAATGACTTCCCTAATCTGCCTGGTGGATATTACCCATTAGAACACAAAACGTATTGTATCGACAGCCCGCTCGATACGGCCTCGTCTTCGTTGACTGGAGCCGTGTCTCATGGAGTTGCAACAGGCGATGTGACCAGTGACTCTGCCGTAGTCTGGTTTCGGACGGATGGTCCCGCTCATGTCGAAGTCCGTTTTGCCACAGTCAAGAGTTGGGAGCAGTTTGAACTGGGAGGGGCCCAACCACAATCCTTGATGAAAACAGACCAGCTCTCCACGAATAAGGAGCAGGACTTTACGGTGAAAGTCCCACTGACAGGGCTAGTCCCAGCAACCCGCTACCGATATGATGTTCGCACAATTCAGCCCGCACGGCCGCCTGGGTCCACGACACTCACAACGCAAGGCGTATTCATGACCGCGCCTTCGTCAGCCGATTCTGTTCCCATCACGTTTCTGTGGAGTGCCGATCTGGGGGGACAACATCGTTGTCGGGACGAACAGACTGGTTATCCGATTTTCGATATATTGCGGGCTCAGAAGCCGGACTTTATGATTCTATTGGGCGATCTCATCTATGGCGATGACAACTGTCCATCTCCTCCCAATGCCTCGGGCAGCGAATTCACGGCATCCACCCTGAGTCAGTATCGAGCGAAGCATCGCTACCAGCATGGATCGTTAGCCCTTCAACGATTTCTTGCGTCGGTTCCTATCTGGGCAACGTGGGATGATCACGATGTCAGGAACAATTTTTCCGGTCCGTATGATCCTCAGATGCCGCTAGGCCGACAGGCATTGTTGGAATATTGGCCGATTCTGACACCTCCCGGTGATCCAACTCGGTTGTATCGGCAACTGCGCTATGGGGCCGATGTCGAGGTCTTTATCCTGGATACTCGGCAGTATAGGAGCCGCAATGCCGATTTGGATGGGCCGAATAAGACGATGCTGGGACAGACGCAACTCGCGTGGTTATTGGATGGACTGGCCCGCTCCACTGCGAAGTGGAAGCTGATCGCGACCAGTGTGCCATTATCGACCCCCAAGGACGGGGGCTTGGCTATGCCGGGCAATGACAGTTGGGCGAGGGGAAAGGACGGAACAGGGTTTCAAACTGAATTACGCATGATTGTGGATGCAATCATTTCGCGAGGGATCCGGAATGTCGTCTGGTTGGCCGGAGACGTTCATTACGTGCAAGCGAATTCCTATGATGCGAACAGCGACGGGGTGATCGATTTCCATGAGTTCATCAGTGGACCGCTGTCTGGCGCGTCGATGGCGCCCCTCCTGCCCGACCCGGCCTTCAAACCAACCACGTTGTTCAGTGAAGGCGGCTTCATGAACTTTGGCAAGGTGACTATCCAGGGAACGACCCTGGATATGACGATCATCGATGACGGCGGTAAGGTTCGGTTCTCGCACCAGCTGACGGCTCAATAGGCCTCTCACTGCCAGCAGAACGCTTGCCCTCCAGTGGCGGTTTTTTTCAGCTTGCCGGTTGGCGCAAAGCACAGACTCGAACACCGTCATGACCTACGGTTTGTTAGTTCGCTGCGGGTCTAAACCTCTTAAGAGGGGCAGCAGTTCGTGGGTATTGCTGCTCCATTGCTACCGACCTTGGCAGGGAGGTTTGCCATGTTCCCATTGATGCAAATGAACTGGTAACCGCAACTTGGATGGACATGCTTTTCCGAAACCTAGGTAGAAGCGGAAGAGTGAGTGGGTAATACCTAGGTTTTTACAAGCATTCTTCAGAAACAGGAACATCAATGGCCAACAGAAACTGGTGGTGCGCCTTCGTGAGCGTCCTATTCCTTGTTCTGGGCGCGGGCGCGGTGAGGGCCATAGAGAATGGTGAAATGGTGCAGAAAGACGGAAAGTGGGTGTTTCGGAGCACGGAAGATCCTGTGTTCACACTTATGCGCACGAAGGGGCTACTCACGAACGAGGAATATGTCAAAGTTTCAGCACAAACTGGAAAAAACTGGATCGAACCCGCCGATGCGGTCCTTCATCGACGGAAGAATATGGAATGGAGCCGATATGTGAAAACTGCCATGCACTTACCCGATTGGGTGGATCTCGGCCTCGAAAACCGGACTCGATTTTAATCGTACGACCATCCTTGGCGAGC
>JBDTPK010000431.1:0-3393 GCA_039932735.1 Nitrospirota bacterium | reverse complement strand
ATCTGCACCGCGGTGTGGAGAAGCTTGCGGAAGACGGCACCTATCACCAATTTATCCCCCATACGGACCGGCTCGACTATGTCTGCGCGATGTACAACAATTTTGCATATTGCCGCGCGGTAGAAAAGCTCATGAATATTACCGTGCCGGACCGTGCAGAGTATCTGCGCACAATTGTGGCGGAGGTCCAACGGATCGTGGGCCATCAATTTTGGCTCGGTACCCAGGCGCTCGATATTGGAGCCATGACCGTATTTTTCTATTGTTTCCGTGATCGGGAAATTCTGATGGACTGGTTCGACGAACTCTGCGGCGCGCGCCTTACCACCAGTTGGTATCGTATCGGCGGAGTCGAGCGGGACTTCACGCCCGCGTTGTTTAATAAGCTGAAGCAGTTCCTGGACTACTTCCCGCCGAAAATCGACGAGTACATCGTCTTCCTGGAGACAAACCGAATCTGGCTCGGGCGGACCAAGGGCGTGGCCATCATCTCGGCGGAAGACGCCGTGAGTTTCGGCCTAAGCGGGCCGACGCTCCGAGGCTCTGGTGTTGACTATGACCTCCGAAAAGCCCAGCCCTATTCGGCCTATCCGAAATGCGACTTTAGTGTGCCGCTTGGCAAGAACGGCGACACCTACGATCGGTACTGGATCCGCGTTCAGGAACTCTACGAGAGCGTGAAAATCATCCGGCAATGCCTGGAGCAGATACAGGACGGCCCCATTATGGCCGATGTGCCCAGCGTCACGTTGCCGCCGAAGCAACGGGTCTTTACGAATCTGGAATCCATGATCCAGCAATTCAAACTCTTCTCGCAGGGCTTCGATGCTCCTCGGGGAGAAATCTATTGCGGAACCGAAGCCCACAAGGGGGAGCTGGGATTCTACATCGTCAGCACGGGCGGCGGAAAACCCTACCGTTTGAAAATTCGCGCTCCCTCGTTCATTCACATGGGCGCATTCGACCATATGTCTAGAGGCTACATGATCTCCGATGCGGTCACGATTTTCGGGACCTACGACATCGTGATGGGGGAGTGCGACCGGTAGACGTAAAACGTGAGATATGAAAAGTGAAAGGTAATGCGGCGATTTCGTTTTACGTTTCACTTTTCACGAGGAAAAAATATGGGACTAAAGCCGGCAACGAATCCTGACGTGGAAGCAGCCACGATCGAACTCTCGATCGATGGAAAGTCCGTGACGGCAAAGAGCGGAGTGTCGCTCTACGACGTGATCTCAAGCACGGGCAAGATCATCCCGGCCATGTGTTACCACTATACCTTCGATCCCTTCGGCTCCTGCGGCATGTGTTTGGTCATGCAGGAAGGCAAGAAAGCGCCTGTCCGTTCCTGTACCGCCAAAGCGGCGGCCGGCATGATCGTCAGAACCGAGGGGGACGAACTCTTTCAAGCCCGGCGGAAAGCAGTGGAAAAGCACCTCTCCGTCCATCCGCTCGACTGCCCGGTCTGCGACGCTGACGGCCATTGCGAACTACAAGACATGGCCTTCCAGCACGGGGTCACGAACCTGGCTAACGCGAAACAAAAATTTATTCCTGAAGATACGCGGAGCCCGGTACTCGATTTCAATATGAACCGCTGCATCGCCTGCGCAGAATGCATCAATGTCTGTAAGGACGTGTTGATGATCGACGCGCTCCAGTTCATGAAGAAGGGCGGATTCAATCAAGTCGTGCCCAAGGGAGACCTGGCATTATCCTGCGAGTTCTGCGGAGACTGCCTCGCGGTCTGTCCGGTCGGCGCGATCACGAACAAGTTCTCGAAGTACTTATACAAGCCGTGGCAGATGAAGAAAACCACGACGACGTGTAACTATTGTGGGGATGGTTGCCAGATGTACCTTGAAACTAAGGACGCTGAAGTCGTCCGCGTGACCTCGCCTCTATCCTGGAAGAATAAATGGGGAGACCGAGCCGAGACGGCCAAGGGGCACGGCGGGCTTTGCGTGCGGGGGCGTTTTGGGTTCGAGTACATTGATAGCGCCGCACGTCTGAAACAACCTCTCCTTCGCAAAGGCAATCAGCTCGTCGAAGTTCCCTGGCTCGAAGCCATGCACCAAGTGGTGGATCGGTTCTCCGAAGTCCGCCGCAAGCACGGACCCGACGCGATTGCAGGCCTGATCACCGCCCGCTGCACCAACGAAGAGCTGTATCTTTTCCAGAAACTCATGCGTGCAGGGTTCGGGACCAACCACCTTGACAGCAGCGCACGTTACGGCCATCTCAACTTCATCCATGCCTCTCGGCACGCCTTGGGGATTGGGCGGAGCCCGAACGACTGGGAAGACCTGACAAACGCGAAAGCCGTGATACTCATCGGCTCCAACATCACGGAGACCAACCCGCTCACGGCCGTGCGTATCAAGGAAGCGATTCGCATCTATAAAGCGCAAGTCGTGGTCATCGATTCCGCCGTCACGAACATCGCCAAGCTCGCCTCCCATCCCGTCCTGATCGCGCCTGGAACGGAAGGACTCGTGATCGACGGACTCGTGAAGGCCACCCTGGACTTAGACTTGATCGACGAGGCCAGCATCAAGACGCATCCCCTCGCCTTCGAAGCCCTGAAGGCTGCCGTGGCTCACGTCTCGTTGGAACAGGTGGCGGCTCAAACCGGCATGTCAGTCGAATCGTTGAACGATACTGCGGCGATCTTCGCGGAAGCGCCACGCTCCATCATCCTCTGCGCTGAAGGCATCGTTCGCAGGGCCGATGGATATCAGAACGTCTTGAAACTGATCGACCTCGCCTGGATCACCGGCAAGTTGGTCCAGCCAGGCTGTGGGGTAAATACGTTGACAGAAGAGGTCAACGAACAGGGTGCTGTGGATATGGGCGTCGCGCCGGAATTCTTCCCTGGTCAAGCTTCGTTCAAGGATCCGATCGCTCGTGATCGCTTTGCCAAGGCCTGGGACGTTACGCTTCCGGCGGCCGGCTCCGGCGCGAATCTTGTTGAGATTCTCAAGCGCTGCAGAAGTGGTCAGATCCGTGCACTCTATGTCATCGGAGAAAATCCGCTCGCCACGTTACCCGCATCCATGGAGGTCCGCGCTGCGCTGGATCGACTAGAGCTGCTCGTCGTCCAGGACCCGTTCCTCACCGACACGGCGCGTATGGCGCATGTGGTGCTACCGGCTTGTACCTCTGCGGAGAAGGACGGCACATTTACCAACCTGGAAGGCCGAGTCCTGCGCGTCCGAGAAGCCATCGATCCGATCGGGGAAAGTTTGCCGGACTGGCATATCATGACGGCGCTAGCCAACGCGCTGGGTTGTCAATGGGAATACGAATCCTCAAACGACATTCAAGCCGAAATTATGAAGTTGCTGCCCGGATACTACAACCTCGGCCAGCCGCGCAAGGTTGTGCCGA
>JBDTPK010000430.1:0-3404 GCA_039932735.1 Nitrospirota bacterium | reverse complement strand
AGCAGCCTACTCCGCCGAAGTACCCACTTGGGCTACGAAGGCCTGAGCTACGGGGTATGCGGCGAAGGAGAATCAGAGCGTCTGGTGCGTGCCTCGCAGAATGGCCGAATCTTCGTCAGCTTGCACATGCACAAGGCAACTTCTTTCGTTTTATCTAGATTACAACGGTAATGGCTTGATGGGCGACACGACGGCCGCCGGATTATTTTTCCACACAGACTCGTCTGCGTCTACATAGAGTTCCACTTCGTTTCCGTCAGGATCGCGCACGTACAGGCTTTGGCTCACGGTGTGATCACTCATGCCGTCGATCGTCACTCCTGCTCGCTCCAGTTCTCTTTTTGCTACGCGTAACTCCTCCAAGTTGTCGCCGACCTTAATCCCGATATGATAGAGCCCGCGTCGCATCCCGGTTGGTGGCCCCGGCGCGTCACCGACCTGGATCAGCAACAACTCGTGATGCGTGCGGCCCGATGTCAACGCCGCAGCCGCCCCGTCGAAAATTCGCCCCACTTCCTGAAACCCCAACAGGTCGCGATAGAACGTCAGCGACCGTTCAAGGTCCTTTACGTAAAACACGACATGACCAAGGTAGTGGGCTTTCATTCCTGCAATCCACGTTCACAGATGAGGCACGATTCGGCAAAAGAATTCTTCAGTTTTCAAGAACACATTACCTTATCGATTCACTATCCAGCCGATGCGCCTTGCGGCCGCCACGGGCCAGCGGATGCTCAGAAACCTGACCGCCGACCATGAGTTTCGCCATGTCTGCAGCACGTGCAACGAGTTCCTGCGCTCCTTCGCGCAGCCGCTGGCTGTTCTGTACCTCGGTGACATTCCGTTCCATGTCCTCAGCACTCCAGCCTCTCGAATGGCCAATGAAAGGGAACTGCGGGAACTGGCAGCCAACCTCGGCAAAAAAGGTCATGAGCTGTCCGGCCACGCCCTGCACGTTGTCTTGCCCACCCATGATGATAAACGCCGCTACCTTGTTCTTGAGCAAATGCTTGTCCGCGATGGTCTCCTGGTTTTGTATGCAGTTCAGCCGCTCGACCATCTTGTAATACAAGCTGCTGGCGTTGCCCCAACGAATCGGGGTTGAAATTAAAATGACATCGGCCCAATGCACGATCGCTTCGTACACGCGATCGAGTTGATCGTTCGGATCCATTTGCGTAATCGAACAGGGCCAGGTGCAGGCCTGCGCCGACTTCGAATAGAAACCTTCGCACGAACGGAAATTCAGCTCACGGAGCTTCACGCATTGAGTCTCCAGTTTGAGCGCGCTCCGGGCGTGGTCCAGCGCCACATCCAGCATCGCGTCGGAGGTGCTGTATCGTGGATGGTCCGTAGTCATCGCCGTCGTCGAAATTCCGACCACTCGGATCGGGCCGGCCTGCCGCAACACCAGGCGCGCGAGCGGATGGGGTTTGTGCGACTGCTTTTTCCGTTTCGTGGCGGACGACAGATCGATATGGAGCCGGCCGTTCTCAATCTTGGTGGAATAGCTCGGAACCTGATCTTGCTCATGCCCTGGTTCTCCTTGGCCGGTTTTGCGATGGAATTTCCAGTAATGCCAGGGACAGACGACATAGTCGCCGTCGAAGGTCCCTTCACCCAACGGACCACCGACATGATTACAAACCCCGGAGATCGCGGCAAACGAGCCATCTTTATATGTCAGCGCGATTGTCGTCTTCCCAAACGAGACTTCTCGTAAAGGTTTCTTCTTCAGCTCTTCAACGCGTCCGACGTCTATCCATTGTTCGTCCGGCATGAAGGACTCCCACGATGATGAGGTCACGTTCCTGTTCACTTCCCCGACACTTGCGGTTCTGCAGCTCTCCCACCCCGCTATTTCGCGCCGGTATCATAGTAGAACCGCTCGTGCATGATCTTGCCGTTCTTCCACTTGGCGACGACGACCTGCTCCATGTGAACCGGCTGCCCGCTGGTGGCGATAAAGTCCAGGTTGCACTCGTAGAAGGTTACATCGTCACCGACGCCTGAGGCAGTGACGTTGAAGCCCTTCCACTCCTTGACGCCGCTCAGGAACTGTTTTTCCCGCTCGACGTTCGCCGTTAGCCCTTTTGTCGGAGGATTGGCATTATCCTGCATCACGATTTCCTTGTCATAGAACTCATTCATAGCCTCAATGATCTTGCCTTGACGGATGTAGCCGAATAGATCGTTCAATCGTTGCTGCAGATTCGTGGTGCTCATGACCGTTTCTCCTTTCGAGGTTTGGTGGTGAAGGTAATCCCGGCCTTCTGCACTTCTTGATAGGGAAGCAACCAGACCATTGATTCGTCGCTCAGATCGCCGACCTGAATGCGGTTGCCCCATGGATCGCGGAAATCGCAACGGAAGTTCGGCTGCATTGTCAGTTTGTACTTCTTGGTGAGCTTCTTCCGCACTTCCCTGATCTGTTGTGCATCTCGAACCATCAAGCCAAAATGTTTCACGCGATCAGGCTGCAATGTATCCACTTCAAAGATCGCCATAAATTGATGCTCGCCCAGCTTGCACCAGGCTGCTCCTTCACCGCCATGCAGCATCTTTAAGCCAAAGACGTCGGAATAGAACCTCACCGCTTTCTTAGCGTCGGTCACTTCGATCACGATATGGTTACACCCGTAGACTTGGACTGCCATTATATCTCCTCTTTACTCTCCACGACTGTTTTCTCGGCCTGCCGTATGGCAGACACGAAAATATTGTGCGGCTGCGCACCAGAGATTGCGATGCTGCCGTTGATGACGAAATATGGAACCCCTCGAATACCGAGTCGGCGACCAACCGACTCTTCGGCTTTGACCTCCGTGGCCCCTTCCTCACTGTGGAGGAAGGATTCGACAGCCACAACATCAAGGCCGGCACGACCAGCCAGTTGACTGAGGACCGGCATTGAGCCGATATCAGCCCCCTCCGTGAAGTAGCCACGGAACAGGGATTCTGCGGCGGCGTCCTGGCTACCCTGCTGCTCGGCATACCAAATAAGCCGATGGGCCATAACGGTGTTCGGCGTCCGCTGAATCTTCTCAAAGGCAAAGGGAATCTGTTCATCCACACCGGCAGCGAGGAGTTGTTCTTCCATCTTCCCAAAGACCTCCAAGCTCCCAAACTTGGCTTCCAAATAGGCTTTCCTGTTCATACCGTCAAATGGCATCGTTGGATTCAATTGGAACGGACGCCATGTCGCCTCTACCTTCACCACCCCCTTCAACTCACTCAACGCTCGTTCCAGCCGTCGTTTCCCGACGTAGCACCAGGGACAGACGATGTCGGAATAGATGTCGATACGCATCATAGATTCCGTCTGCCTTAGGAAGATGCTGAAAAAGTTCGCCAGCTTTGTTCTCGCATCGTTCAGATCCTCAACGTACCCCAGAGGGTACGCC
>JBDTPK010000429.1:0-3416 GCA_039932735.1 Nitrospirota bacterium | reverse complement strand
CCGGCCGAAACATACCGGTCGAATCGATCGGTTTCATATGGAATATCTTCCGCATCGCCAAGCGCAAAGGTGCAGTCCTGTAACTCCGATTTCGCTTTTGCCTTGTGCATTTGATGGGGGCTTTGGTCGACACAGACCACCTGTGTCCCTGTCACGTACTTCACGATTCCCTGCGTCGTAAACCCGGTCCCGGAACCGACGTCGATCACGTGGAGGTGTGGATCGTGCAAACGTGCCAATGCCAGTGCCTGAGTCCGCATGCGCTCCGTCCAAAACAGCGGATTGACATACTGGTCGTACACCAGCGATAGAAACCGGTAAAACCAATAGGCCTCTTGTTTGTGTTGCACCAATGGCATCGTCGTCACCTCCATGTGCGAATGTACGCATACAGTTGCTCGAGCATAGTCGTCGGATCACGCTGTCTTGACAGACAGGTCCGACACAGGCACGCAAGCATCACGTCCTCACGCGGCATCTGATCGAGGACTTCCGAAGGCATGGGACAATCAAAACACCAGCAAGTTCCGCTGCCAGACGCGATTCCGCACTGGTTCTGTTGGTGACAGTGCGGACACCGGAACAGATCGAGCTCCAAGTCGGTCATGATTCAGTCCTGACCAGCTGCCGGCGAGCCTGCCGCGCTGCCTCCACCATATTGACCAGGGCGGCCTCGACTTCCGGCCACGCACGCGTCTTGAGTCCGCAGTCGGGATTGACCCACAGTTGGTGGACAGGCAATACCTGTCCGGCACGCGCCAAAAGCTCCGCCATCTCCTGCTGTGTCGGCACGCGCGGCGAGTGAATATCGTACACACCAGGGCCGATCTCGTTCGGATAGCGAAAGCGCGCGAAGTCGACGAGTAATTCCATCTTCGAGCGCGACGTTTCGACGGACATCACGTCGGCATCCATCTCGGCGATGCCTTCAAGAATGTCCCCAAATTCTGAATAACACATGTGGGTGTGGATCTGCGTCTCGTCCCGGACTCCGCTCGTGGCCAATCTAAAGGCGTCGACCGCCCAGCGTAGATAGCTCTTCCAGCCCTGCCGTCGGAGCGGAAGTCCCTCGCGAATCGCCGGCTCGTCGACTTGGATTATCGTGATGCCCGCCGTCTCCAAATCGACCACCTCGTCACGGAGCGCGAGCGCAATCTGCAGACACGTGTCTTTGCGCGGCTGGTCGTCGCGGAAGAACGACCACTGAAGGATGGTGACCGGCCCGGTCAGCATGCCCTTCATCGGGCGTGGCGTGAGTGTCTGCGCATAGGTCGACCACTCGACCGTCATCGCACGAGGGCGGGACACATCGCCGAAGATCACGGGGGGTTTCACGCACCGCGACCCGTAACTCTGTACCCACCCATTTTCGGTAAGGGCCACGCCATTGAGTTGTTCGCCAAAATACTCCACCATATCGTTCCGCTCGAATTCTCCGTGCACCAGCACGTCGAGACCGATGGCTTCCTGTTTCTCGATACAACGATGCGTCTCCGCTCTCAGAAATGCCTGATACGCGTGGTCCGTCATCCGACCCGCCCGCCAGGCGGCCCGAGCGCTCCGCACATCAGCGGACTGAGGAAACGAGCCGATGGTCGTGGTGGGGAATGTTGGGAGATTGAACCGGGCATGCTGTTTTTTGGCGCGTTCTGGAAACGGCGACCTCCGACGGAACATCGGCTCTGTCACCGCCTGTAGGCGGCTGCGCACAGCGGCATTGCTGGTTCGCGGAGACAGTCGCCTAGTTAACAGCGCGGCTCGCGCTTCTAGGAACCGAGGCCCGGTCGGCTTATCCGACTCTGCGGCGTCGGCGAGCGCGCGAAGCTCATCAAGCTTTTGTGCCGAAAACGCCAGCCAACTCCGAAGCTCGCCGTCGACCTTATGTTCGGCGGTCATGTCGATCGGCACATGGAGCAAGGAGCATGACGGTGCGACCAGCACGCGTTCTCGGCCCACCGCCCTAACCGCGCGCCGAACCTTCGCGTGCGCCGCATCGAGGTCCGTACGCCAGATGTTCCGGCCATCGACCACGCCCACGGACAGTTGCATTCGTGATGGAAGGGTGTCGAGTACCACATCGAGCTGTTCGGGCGCACGCACGAGATCGATATGCAACGCTTCACAGCCGGACCCTGCGGCGAGCGGAAGGTTGTCCGCCAACGCTTCGAAGTAGGTCGTTAGGAGCAGACGAGGCCTGGTGGAGCATCCGGCGAGATAGGCCAAGGCTCGCTGATAGGCCGTCTTCGCACGAGCATCCAGTTCGAGCGTGAGACAGGGTTCATCGAGTTGCACCCACGACACCTCTCTGGCCGCCAGGACACTGAGGAGTGCCTCATAGATCGGCAACAATTTATCGAGCAGGGTGAGCGTCGTCGTGTCGTTCGGTGCTCCGGACGCGAGCTTCGACAGCAGAAGAAAGGTAACAGGGCCGGGAATGACCGGACGGACCGCGATCCCCAGAGCTCGAGCCTCGTCGATTTCAGCGAGCAGTTTCGACGCATTGAGCGTGAAGGGCTGGTGGAGTTCCAGTTCGGGAACGATGTAGTGGTAATTCGTGTCGAACCACTTCGTCATCTCCAACGCGGCGACGTCGATCCCTTTCTTGCGGCTCTGATACCCACGGGCCATGGCGAAGTACTGCATCAAGGGATCCGTGAGCTCTCGGTACCGCGTCGGCACGGCGCCGACGGCCACAGCCATATCCAACATATGATCGTACAAAGAAAAATCACCCGCAGGGATATGGTCGATGCCGGCGGCCTTCATCGCCGACCAATGTCGGCCTCGCAGCTCGGCGGCACACTCCTGGAGATCGGTCGCGGTGCTCTGGCCCGACCAAAACGATTCGAGCGCTCTTTTGAGTTCACGAGCGACACCGATACGAGGATGCCCCAAGCACGTGGCGAGTATGGACATGATGAAACCTCCTTTCAGCAGAACTATGATTCCCGTTGGAGCGCGTCTTGTTCTCGCTTTCGACCAGAGTGTTGTTTCCCGAACAGAATTCCGAGGAACAGCATCGCCTCACAAGCTAGTTGACGGCGCGTTTCGCCGCGTTAGAAGGCGGCATCGAATGTCACTTGCCCGGTTACGCCAACTTGATAGGCGGACACGCGTCGTTCAAAGAAGTTCGCGAGCTCCTGGACATCTTGGAGATCCATAAAGTCAAAGGGATTCCTTGCGTCATACTGTTTTGAGAAACCCAGGGTTGCCAGCCGTTGATCCGCTACGAACTCCAGGTAGTGCTTGGCGTCTCGCAGGGAGAGACCGGCTACGCCCCCGCCAAGCAAGTCTTCCGCGAATGCAATCTCACAGGCGACCGCGTCATCCATCATCCGGCGGATGTCGGTCTCGAGGGCTCTGTCGAACAGGCCAGGTTCTTCACGGCGCACCTGGTTCACCACCTCGAAGGCAAA
>JBDTPK010000428.1:0-3422 GCA_039932735.1 Nitrospirota bacterium | reverse complement strand
CAGGCTTCGTGGTCGAGCCCAGAGGGTGGAAGGCATATTTGAAATAGTATGTTGTTGAACCAAGCGGCGAGTCAGCCCGCGGCTAGGTTTGTCAGACCGACCTATCAGTGATTCCAATAGAAGTCTTCGTGAATGATGCAAGGCGAGACGCCTCACTTATTGATTGGAGCAAGCGGGCGTCCATTTTCCGACATACATTTCCAAAACGTAAATCTCTCTCTATCAATACCGATAGTGTTGACGATGCTCCCATCCACATTCGCATTAAAATGGCCACCCGGGACATCTCTCTCAACTGTCTTCACACAGAGATCAACCATACGTTCAAGTTCACGCCTCTGTATTTCTGAGGGAGCAGGATCAAATGGTATTGTGTTGAAAGACCTTCTAACCTGTGGCTCCGTGATGACTCGCTCAGCAGCGCTGCCCATCCATGAGCTGAAAACAAAGAACACCAACGCAGCCATGGCCAACCCGCTACTCGTGCGCATGACGCGTGAAATAACAGTACCCGCCCCGCTCAATGTGTCATGGTGAAAGTTCAATTGCCATTCCTCGGAAAATCCGAGGTGCGTTTTGTGAGGCGCGCGCTTGTAGTAGATCTCTAAGCACGCCGTGAAGTTTCATGTGGGTTAAGGGGTTTTCGCGCACCGGAACCCGGGGAAGTAGAGACTCCGGAACGATGGGGGATCCCAGAACCGATCCGATGATCGAAGATTTTTTGCACTGCTGTTCCAGGCTCCACCACGGATTACTTTGAACGCCCCTGTTGGAAGTCCATCCGGATTCTGTTGCGGACTGTTCTTATAATAGTCGGTGTCATACCAGTCGCTGACCCATTCCCAGACATTCCCGGCCATGTCATAAAGACCGTAGGGACTCTTGCCGCCTTCAAACGTGCCCACCGGCGCTGATGCCTCATAGTTGTGGGACCCCGCTTTCCCATAGTTCGCGTGGCGCGGCGTCGGGGGATCGTTACCCCATGGATAGAGACGCCCGTCCGTTCCCCTTGCCGCCTTCTCCCACTCTGCCTCAGTCGGCAAACGCTTGCTGGCCCATTTGCAGTAGGCAGCCGCATCCGCCCAATCCACGTTCGAGACTGGCCGCTTTTTATTTGACAATTGGTTCATCGTATTCCAGTCCAACGGCGCGCGGGCTTTTCCTGACTGCAGAAATTCCTCATACTGCCTCACCGTGACTTCGTACACATCGATGGAAAAGGCATTCACATGGACCTTGTGCGCTGGTCGTTCATCTGCATCACCATCCTGACTCCCCATCGTAAATTCTCCCGCCGGTATCACCACCATCGAGCCCAACGGCGGTTTCGGTACCATAGGCTTCTCCTGCCTCTGTTTTTGCTCGGTGACCGACCCTTTAGCCCCCTTCTCATCGGGCGGCGCGGCCATCGCCGGATATGCCGCGAGCCCAAGCAATGCAACCAGTACAAGTATCGTTCTCATGAACCGCCTCCGCTTTCTACTGAAGACACCATGATACCCTCCCCTCGCATAGCCCAATGGGCGAGAACTATAATGCCTCGCACCCCGGAAAAACAACCTGGTAAGGTCCCAGAGATCCTCCAAGTAGCCCACATTGTGCGATCCCTCTCTCGTACGATGGGAAAAGAGAGGGATCGCGATGCATAGCGCATCGTGGTGAAAAATACGAGCGAAGACGCCACCAGCCAGAGGCTATTAACTTTTCGCACACCGGAACCCATTGAGTCCCTGGTCCATCGGCGAAATGAGACTCCGATTCGCAGAGCGCATGGCCCGAGGATTGCTTTTCCACGCACCGCCACGGATCGTCCTGGTCCCGCCCGTCGACGGCCCTGTTGGATTCTTCGATGGGCTGACCTTATAATAGTTATAATCGTACAAATCACTGACCCATTCCCAGACATTCCCGGCCATATCATAGATGCCATAGGGACTCTTGCCCGCTTCGAACGAGCCCACCGGTGCCAATACCGCGTGACTATTCCACTCTGATTTCCCAAAGTTCGCATGCAGCGACGTCGGAGCCTCGTTGCCCCACGGATAGACGCGGCCATCTGTTCCTCGCGCCGCCTTCTCCCACTCCGCCTCTGTCGGCAGACGCTTACCGGCCCATTTGCAGAAGGCGAAAGCATCTGTCGAATCCACATTCGCAATCGGACGCTTCTGATTCGCCGGCTGGTTCATCGTCTTCCAGTCATCAGGTGGAATGATCCCTTTCGCTTGCAGAAACGCGGCATACTGCCCCACCGTCACTTCATACACATCCATGGAAAACGAATCCACATGGACCTTGTGCTCCGGTTGTTCGTCTGAATCTCCTACTGCACTTCCCATCGTGAACTCTCCCGCCGGCACCATCACCATCGCTCCCTCTGGCGGTTTCACCGCCGCAGGCGTCTCCTGACTCGGTTTCTGCCCTGTGGCTACTTCCTTACTCCCCTTCTCGACGGGTGAGGCGGCCATCGCTGGATAAACCGAAAATCCAAGCACTGCTACGAGTACAAGCATCGTCCTCATGAGCCGCCTCCGCATTCTGTAGAAGAAACCATGACACACTGCCCTCACAGAGCCTAATGGGCGTGAACTATAAAGCCTCTCGCCCTAGAAAAACAACCGCATAGGGTTGCCCTGTCATGCAGCGTGCCGAGCACGCCTACCAACTGGTCTGATTTATACGGTTGAGTAGTCCTGGTCATCGTCAATCTCGGTCAATCCCATCTATATGGGATGGGGACTCCAACCACGCCAGGCATTCTCAGTCATATGTTTTGGACAAGTCTACCGAAACGTTGAAGGTTTCTTGGGCGAGAGCGAGAACGAGAATCTCGACTCGAGAACGGATAGGAGCCGCGCAAGGAGGTGTATGAATAGGGAGGAGACGACCTACGCACAACCGTAGGAAAAATAGTTATAGATGTGTGATTCGCACACATCACTTCAACGATACTAAGGCAAGAAACTCCGATGTGTGAAGTTACCCTCGTTTCTGAGAGTGGGCTCCGGAAATTCGGACAGTGTGGTACGTGGTAGCCTGGCGTCACCCACCCCAGTGAGGGGTGGTCGACGAACGGAGCGAGGCCATGAAGAGCACACGACGGAATCACGGGCCCACGTTTCAAGCGCAGGTCGCGTTGGCGGCCGTCAACGGCGACAACACGCTGGCGGAATTGGCTGAGCACTTCCGCGTCCACCCCACGCCGATCACCGAATGGAAACAACACTTGCTGGCGCGAGCGGCGGATGTGTGTGGCGGGGCCACGCCCACGGCGGACACGCCGGATCTCCAGACCCTCCACGCCAAGATGGGCCCACTGGCCCTGGAGCATGATGGTTGAGCCGGGGCGCTCACCAAGGCGGGCTTGCGGCGCGCAACGCCATGATCGAGCGTACCCATCCACGGCCGGTGCGGCGGCCATGCCA
>JBDTPK010000427.1:0-3424 GCA_039932735.1 Nitrospirota bacterium | reverse complement strand
CTCGCGATGTGGCTTAGCGAACTCGCGACGAACGGTCATGAATAGTGAGGACTAGGACTTCGATGGTTCAGGCGAGTGGCACATCAGGCAGCATTCTCACAGGATGCTCAAAAAGTTCGTCTGCAAGGCCGCAGCCGATGAAAGCACCGGAGGCGTAGCCTCTGGGCTACGCTGAGGATGCTTTCGAGGGGGAAACGCTGCTGGAGGATTTTTTCAGCATCCTGTGATGTCAGGCTGGGCGGCGGGCAGGAGGCCTGCGGCGACCGCGTCCGCGATAGGACGGACCGTGGCTGAGACCCGGGAGGCGGATGGTGACGGTGGTGCCTTCGCCAGGGGCGCTGCCGATGGCAATCGAGCCACCATGTTCTTCAATAATCTTCTTCACTGAGGCGAGGCCCAGACCGATGCCGGTGCGCTTCGTGGTGAAGAACGGCTCAAAGACTTTGTCGACGATTTCTGCCGGAATAGGAGCCCCGTCGTTCTTGATGAGGATATGATCTTCCACTCCGCGCCCCGCCCGATGCTGGGTGACTTGAATATGGAGATGCCCGCCGGGGTTCATCGCTTCACCTGCGTTCCTGAAAATACTGAGAAAAACTTGCTGGAGCTTGGCTTCGTCTCCGCGAACCGGTGCGATCATCGTCGCATAGTCCTTGGTGACTTGTATTCTGGTGACTTCGAGGTCGGTGGCGATGACCGTGAGCGCGCTTTCGATCACTTCGGGGATGCGGAGGAGTCGGCGCGTCAGCTCAAGTGGTTTCGCATAGTCCAAAATCTCGTTCAGGATGGCTTCGATGCGGATCAAATCGCGCATGGCGTTTTCGACGCGTGTCTGCGGGTCGAAGTCGAGGATGCCTTCTCCCGTGACTTCTTCTAATTGGGCGCGGATAGAGGCGAGCGGCTCGCGCACTTCTGTGGCCAGGAACATGCTGAACTCGCCGATCGCGGCTTGTCGCTCTTGTTTTCTGATGATGGGCTCCGAGGGCCCTGGGACTATTGCGGTTCCAGGAGTGCCTGCTGCTCCAGTGTCGGAGGCGTGAATTGTCGGTATCGGTGCCGGAGCCTGGAGAATGTCCGCGATCTTCACAATCGTCGGCTCAAGTGTGCGGGCATCCGTTTGTAGGTACCGGCCGGCTTCTTTCGAGGCTAGGGTGATGGTCCCGCCTACTTGTCCCCGGACGAAGAAGGGAATAACAAGGGAGGAGAGAAGCCGGTCCTTGAAGAGATATTTGTGATCGAGGAAGCGCCCCTGTGTGGAGGCGAGATCATGATCCACACGTGGTTTACGATGGCGAACCGCCCATCCGGAGGCTGAGCTATCGAGTGTGAGGCGGTGGCCCGGCTTCAGATCTTTCTTCCCGTCCTTCTGTTCGCTCTTCAGATCACCGGCCAGTCCCAGGACTTCGACATTGCCCGCAAGGGGATCGTAGCGGCAGGCCCAGATGCGATCGTAGGCGACGTATTGGCTGGCATCCGTCAAGGCGGCCATAATCTTGTCTTGGAGCTCCGGTGTGAGCTGCGACGCCGGAGCGGTGAATAGCTCTGCGGGAGAGGGCGGCGGAGGAACCGGCTCGTGCGCGACAAATGGGCGGCTGAGCACGACATTCATGTCGAACAGGCCTTCTTTCTCCAGCGCTTTAGTCACCTCGTCGCTGGCCTGCTCCATCAAGCTCTTTTCTTTTTTCGCGAAGGCGACGCTCTCTTTTCGCCCGATGACGAGAAAACCGTATGTGCGATTTCGATGGAGAAGCGGCACTCCGAGCAAGGATTTCGTCCCCGGCGTAATCAAACGGAGTCGAATGGTGCGTCCGCTTTCCTGATCGTTCGCGGGGGTCGATGCCGCGACAGCGGAGGCCGACAGTGTTCTGAGGATAGCTTGAATATCGCGAGGTGCGAAGCCTCGTGCGGCATGGTTGACCAGCGGGCCTTGGTCACGGTGGAACAGGGCGGCGAGCGCCGAATCGACCGGCAGTTCGTTGAGCACGGAGGTCAAGGTCCGTTGGAGATGCGTCTCGGGAAGGGGTTTGTTTTGTGGAGCTATGGGTGTCATTCGTGGGTTAGGCCAATCAAGAGCGCGCATTGTAACAATGCAGGACGAGCAATTCAATGAAAAGGAGAGGGTTCGCTACTCGTCTGGATTGATAATCTTAGGAGGAGGGCGTTGCGGAAACGAACGACGTGCCGTCGGACGGCGGTCCGAAGTCCAGAAATTGAGGATCATGGTGACCAGACTGATCACGATTGCTCCGCCGACTGCCGGCCAGAATCCTGTGACCGAAAATCCGTTGACCAGGTAGGCAGTGAGTTCCAGAAGGAGCGCGTTGACCACGATGAGAAAGAGTCCCATCGAGAGGACGATCAAGGGAAGGGTCAGCACAAAGAGGATGGGCCGGAGCAAGAGATTCAGAAAGGTGAGCACCAGACCTGCGGCAAGTCCGGCGGGAAGCGAGTCGACTTCCAGGCCGGGCACGATCATGACCGCCAGAAAAACGGCGATGCCTGTGACCAGGACTCGAATGATCGCCGTACGGAATCCACCGCTAAAAAAGTTGTTGTGCTCAGGTGTGATATGAAGCGGCGGCATGGATCATCCTACGGAATAGGAACCGACGGCGTTGGAGACGGTGCACGCTTGGCTGAAGAAAAATGGATGGCGGTAGCAAGTAACACGGTGCCGCCTTTTTTTTCACTCTTTTCGGCCATGACGACGACACGATTGCCCACCTCGGGCATGGTGGCCATTTTCGGATTGCTTTGGTCTTTGTAGCGAGTTTTTTTGTTGACTTGAACATGTATCAATTGACCCATGCTCGTTTTGATTTCGACATGGGTCGCGTCAATGGCTGTAATCGTCCCGAGCACATGTTGGTCGGCGCTGTGGGCGAAGCTTGGCGTCGAGAGGAAGAGACAGGTGAAAGTGACAATCACACGTAACCACATGGTGAATCCTCTTTGCTGTATCGCCGTCGACGAATTAATGATTATGACCGCTATCGGTCCGTGCTGCCGCCGCATCGTCTCCCTGCAAGAACTGGCTGAAGGCGGATTCTTCTTCCAGGTCGTTCTTGGTCTTAGGAGTGAGTGTTTGCATTTGGTCCAGTTCTTCCGGCGTCAATTGTGGAAGATGGCGGATGAAGTGGACCAGCTTCCAGCTCTCCTTGTCCTCTGCTGGGTCACCCTCTCCCCTGGTCGGCATGGCGGTGAAGCGGAGATCCGGGACCCTGGGGTTCACATTCTTGCCGATGGGCGCCAGCGACTCTTTGATCAGGTCGGGGCGCAGGGGGATGGGATTCAGCACATTTCGTGCTTCGATCGGGATGGCCAGATGGAGGATTCTCTGCGCGATAAAGACCTCCAGGGCATGCGGCTCGGTTTTGGCGTTATAACCGGTCATGAACAACTGATATCCCACCCATCCAAAGGC
>JBDTPK010000426.1:0-3432 GCA_039932735.1 Nitrospirota bacterium | reverse complement strand
TTCTGGCGTATGAGATGAACTGGAATCCTCTGCCGATTCCCCATGGGGCTCCCTGTCGACTGCGCATCGAAACAAAAACCGGATACAAGATGGTGAAGTATCTTCGTGCGATTGAGGTGGTCGACACGTTTGCCACGATCGGGGAAGGACATGGAGGGTACAGAGAAGATCATCAGTACTACGACAAGGTAGCTGCGATGTAATGCTGTCGATTCAGCTCGCATGGGTATGCTGACGTTGCCGACACGCTCCTGTCCACACTGCGAGACGAATTCGGTGGGTACGGGGAGAGGGAATCCTGAAGGGAAAATGATTATGGCCACCGAAAAACCGGATGCGATCGTCGTTTTCGGGGTGTCCGGCGATCTTGCACAGAAAAAGATCATTCCTGCGCTGTACGCGTTAGTCTGTCGTGGCTATCTCAAGGGGCCAGTCATCGGAGTCGCCAAGAGGGAGCGGACTCCGGAACAAATACGGGCCATGGTCCGCGAGAGTCTTGAGAGCCACGGTGGCGTAAATCCTCAGACCTTCGCCAGCCTAATTGAATCGATTCACTATGTCGGTGGCGACTACCGGGATCCGGCCACCTTTACTCGCCTGCGCAAGGCGCTCGGTTCCGTTGCGCGGCCTCTCTATTACCTCGCTATTCAGCCCAGTTTGTTCACGACCGTTATTGAAGGGCTGGCGAAGTTGAGCGTTGTCGACGGGGCTCGTATGATCGTTGAGAAGCCTTTCGGACGCAATCTCGCCTCGGCAGAGGCGCTGAACCGGATGCTCCACAACTATTTCCCGGATCAAGCCATTTTCCGCATCGATCATTACCTTGGGAAAGAATCTGTCCAGAATCTGGTGTACTTCCGTTTCGCCAATCCAATCTTTGAAACCGGGTGGAACCGACACTCCATCCAGCGTGTGCAAATCACGATGGCCGAACAGTTTGGAGTGGCGGGTCGTGGTCGGTTCTACGAGGAGGTGGGAGCGATTCGTGACGTGGTGCAAAATCACTTGTTGATGTTGATTGCTTGCCTGGCTATGGAACAACCACCCGATAGGGATACTGAATCGATTCGGGAGGAACGAGTGAAAGTCCTCAAGATGATCCGGCCACTCACGCCTTCGGATGTCGTGCGGGGGCAGTTCAATGGCTACCGCCTCGAAAATGGTGTGGCTTATGACTCGCAGGTCGAGACGTTCGCAGCACTCCGATTTTACATTGACAGTGAGCGATGGGCTGGAGTGCCATTCTACGTACGCACCGGCAAGTGCCTTCCTGTCACGGCGACAGAAGTCTTAGTCGAGTACAAGCGGCCAAGTTCCCGCGTTTTGGGCGAGACTGAACCACCATTGCCAAACTATTTTCGCTTCCGGCTCAGCCCCGACATGATAATTGCCTTAGGTACCAAGGCCAAAGTTCCGGGAGAGGCGCTGGTGGGCGAACGAATAGAGTTGGTTGCACGGCAGTGCTCCGGCGATGAGGATGAGATGGATCCGTATGAACGTCTCCTTGGAGACGCCATGAAAGGTGATGCTGCACTCTTTGCCCGTGGGGATGGGGTGGAAGCCGCTTGGCGTATTATACAGCCGATTCTCGAAACCCCGATGTTCTTGTACGAATACGAGCCAAACACCTGGGGCCCGCGTGAAGCGGATCGGCTCATTGAGGGTGGTTGGCACAATCCGCAAATGTCTGGATGATTCACTTCTGGTCTTCGCCGGAGCCGTCACTATCGGCATCATCTGGAATATATGGGCTACGCTGTTGTCGAAGCCCATCCCATTAGAAGCAATATTCAGTGAGAAGCAAGAGAGACGACGCAGTCAGTTTGATAGAGGAGGACCTCTGGCTAGGGCCACTCCTCCTGGGTCGTCCGATCATTTTTTGAGCTCTTCTTTAGCTGTCCTCAGGCATTGCAAACAAATGCTCTTGTCGATCCGCGCGAAGAGTGGAGTTCCAAACAGGATAAGTGGAAAGCGGGCATGAAAGATTGGGGCAACATCCTGTTTTGAGCCATATCCCCTGGGCCCGTTATGTGTAGCCAGTCAGCCTAGCGCTGGTGGATTCTCACGATCCTTCCCTGTGCGCGTGCCGCCCCAATGAATCCTGCCTCATGAAGTTCCAATCCGCAACCTTGAACTACGTGCCATCGTTCCTGAAACGATTTTTTTGATATCATCGCGCTCAGCCGGTAGCTGGGCCGATTCCGGAACGTTCAGGATGGCTTCCGCGGTAGCAATGTGCTGAGTTTCATTGTTTTATCGGCCGAATTGACAGCGCATGACTCTGACCGCCGACGATGGTCTTAGTTTTCGCCTCAATAGGATCTCCTTCACGAATGTTTCCATAGATCTCAGTGGTGCCGTCGACGTGCAACGGCGCTTCCTTTCCATCATACGTCTTGATGAGATACGTCTCGCCCTCAACACGCAACAATTCTCCCTTAATCGTGTCAATGCCCTGCCGTGTTTCTTCATCGCACTTCACGAGATCAGGTTGCCCACCTTTCCTATCAGCACATGGGTTAGGTGCCATTCTTTCGGCTGCCTGCGTGGCATTCGACAGACTTAGGCACAGCACGAAACCACACGACAGGACACAAAGAATTTTTGGAATGAAAACCATGGGAGCCTCCTAGGTTAGATAAATAAGCATAGAGATATCTATGCACCTCCTGCATCCCTTTCTGACCTAGGACTGTCCCTAGCTTTAGATGACGGGTTTTGCACATGCTCGCTTGGGAGAAAACTCTGTCGGCATATATTCGAGAATAGTTTCGTGACGCGCTGGAAAATTGAGGGAGTCTCCAGGAATAGTGATTAGTAGGGCTGCGCATGAAGAGAGATGCACCAGCAGTAATACGCCAGGGGATTGAAGGCTTGTGCCCTACGCAGAGCGCTATTAGGCTTCGCTGCCCATTCGAGTGGTTTCGATGACCTGTTTGGTCGAGTTGTCAACGGCACGTCCTCGTCGTCCTTTTGGCGGGAGAATATAGAGAAGCTTTGAGCTCACGATTTCCTGCACAGGCGGTGGGCGCGACATTTTATGCGCCACCGGACGTTGATGGTCGGCCAGCTGGAGCTTCGGGTTGTACACGCTATTAAACTTCCACAGGATCTTGATGAAGTTGGTTTGCCCGCGCTGAGATGTCCGTCCGCGAGTCTGGATGTGGATTTCAGGGCGACCCAGCCGAGAAGTTTCTTGTTGAGCACGTCTTGGGTCTTGACCTACTCCGCGTAAAATTCAGGCAGCGGCATCTTTATCGGCAGTGCGGCGTGTTGCATGTCGGAGAGGCAGTAACCCCTCGTCAGGATCGTGCGTGCTTCTGTGTGCCAGCTCTCGGTTCCGGGATAGGGCGTGTTGACGCTGATGGTCACAATCTCAGGGATGTCCATGCACCATTGCCGGATTGTTTCGAATCGTGTCTGATCCCAGTC
>JBDTPK010000425.1:0-3438 GCA_039932735.1 Nitrospirota bacterium | reverse complement strand
CCTCTGTGTGCCAAGTGTGCCAATTCGTCGTGTCTCAATCTAGGGGGTCAGTCCAGCATCACGTTCGGCAGTACGCCTCAAAACGTCTCAGCCAGCAGCGTCTGGATCAGCCGTTCCGTTTCCTGATACCCTCCCTCACCAATCCGCACATGGCGAATGACACCCTGTTTGTCGATGAGATACATCGCGGGCCAATAGCGGTTGCCATACTTATTCCAGGTCGAAAAGTCGTTGTCGATCGGCACGGCGAATCGGATGTCGTGTTCTTGGATATACTGTTTCACCTTCGCAAAATCGTGTTCGTAGGAGAACTCTGGCGAATGCACGCCAATGATCACGAGCCCCTTATCCCCATACTTCTGATGCCATTGCTTCACGTAGGGTTCGACATTGCGGCAGTTGTAGCAGCCAAAAGTCCAGAATTCGACCATCACCACTTTGTCCTCAGGTCAGACAAATATAAAGGTGTGCTGTTCAGCCAAGTTTGATTCGTAATATCTGGCGCTTTCTTGCCGACTCCTGCATTGGCCACGAACCAGGTGATAAGCACCCCTACCAATAGCGCACCGATGCCGATTAGGATTCGCTGTACCATAGTCCCTCCTTCTTCATGCGCCACTCTCTCCCCACGGTCCTGGATCTACTTTGCAATCGTAATCGCCGGAGTTGGGTACTTTGTAAGATCCGTTACGGTCATTTGAAACAGGTTCGACAAGACCGCAAAGGCTTCTTGATTCGAGCTCGGGACCATGCCCTGACTTACGGGGTACTTACGAACCGAATAGTAGCGATTGTCGAACATCACTGAAAATTCATAGTCGCCCGGCTTCGTATCAGACTCCTCGATTTCCAGTGTCCTGGCGGGATTTCTGAGCACGGTCTTGGTTCTGGGATCGAGGGACACCATCATTTCCAATTCCTCCTCGATACCTTTTGCCACGAAACCGATGATCGAGTGCATACTGCGAAGCAGGATCGATCCATGCAAGGGATACTCACCGCCCTGAAAGTCAGATCTGAGGTCGACCAGGATGGAGTCGGACGGCATACGTTAGGCTTCCTCGTGAAGCTGTCGTCGCTCGTCATTGGAAAGGAGGTTCGGATCATAGTTGGCAATCAACATCCTGCCCACAGCCTTGCGACGGACCGTGTGGATATTCCCCTCGCCATCGCCTTCCCAACGAAAGCCTTTGTCCAGAGCCGTCACGATTTCTTCTGGATTCGGCGGGCGGTTCGTTCGGACCCTGTGGTTCTCCTCGAAGAAAATCGGCCCGACGAACAGTTTCCGCTCCGCATCCAACCCGGCCAAATGCAGAAGGTGGCGGCGAAACTCAAGATAGCCTTCCCCCTGCGACGTCGCGTTAAACAGTATGGTGGGACCGCGCTCATCGTCGATCGCAATTCCGCGCGCCATGAGACGCAGGATCATGTTGATATCGTAGCCCTGCCGGGCAAGAAACCAAAATTTGTCTTCATCGAACGGTCGCAGAACGCGCTTGGTGAATTCTTCGCCGGTAATTGGGACAATGGTAATGGTTGGATTCTCGGCGATACTGACGCTATAGTCCAGATTGATGGGCCGGTCGCGCGAGTCAACGACAGGCCCAAACCCGCCACGAATCCCCGCGTTGGTGCGGAAGTCGAACGTGGCCGCCACACTGGAGACCGCCGTGAAATGCACCGGTCGATGATGGCGCGCGCGCGATGTTCAATAAGAGAAGATCCGCCTCGACGTAGCTGACCGTCCGGTCGTACTCAAGTACTGCCCTGTGCATG
Source organism: Nitrospirota bacterium (assembly GCA_039932735.1). Classification (GTDB taxonomy): domain Bacteria; phylum Nitrospirota; class Nitrospiria; order Nitrospirales; family Nitrospiraceae; genus Palsa-1315. Next base: position 1,662 of record JBDTPK010000425.1, on the reverse strand, counting down.
GCGATGGGAGAGAGGCAGCCCGTGAGGAAGATGCACAGACTGAAGACTGAGGTCAATGCTAAGGCTGAGTGGAATAATCGTGATGGATTGAGTGTCCTCGATATGATTCCGCTTCCCTGATTCCACATCGCCTTTTTTTAACCTTAACCCCAGGCTCAACCTACTGCTATATCCCCGCATACCACTCATACCCTTGATCATCCTCCCAATACCCACCCTTCCCACCGGCAATACCGGACAAGGTCTCGACCAATTCGATCTGGGTCACATACTTGGCCTGTTTGTACCCGAGTTGGCGTTCAAAGCGGAGCCGAATCGACGCCCCATGGGGAATATCCAGCGGCGCACCGTTCAACTCGTACGCCATGATCGTTTGGGGGTGATAGCAGTCGGCCAGCGCCATGCTCTCGTAGTACGGCACTCCGTCTTCGTCCACATCGGCGCAATGGAAGATCGCGAACTTGGTATTCGGCAACAGCTGAACCTGACGCATCAGATCGCCGAGCGGGACGCCGGTCCACTTGCCGATGGCGCTCCAGCCCTCAACACAATCGTGCCGCGTGATTTACATCCGCGACGGCAATTCTTTCAGCGCTGCAAGCGACCAACTCATCGGAGTCTGCACCAAGCCGCCGACCTCGACCGTCCACTCGGAAAAATTCTTCGCTACCTGCTCGGCATACGCGGCCGTGCCCGGATCAATATTGCCGTTCGCCGGAAACACCTTCGAGATGTCGGCTTCTCCATCTTCCTTGGCAAGAGCATTCGCAGACGTGATGGCTCGTTGCACTCGGTCAGTCAGTTTCTCCGTCTGGCTCAATATCGAAGGGAACCAACTGCTCTGCGACAGATTGTCACAGCCGGAGAGGGCCAGCAAACTCACAACACCCAAGGTCCCCTTCAGAAACTGTCTTCGTTCCATCGCACGTTCATGCTTCATGGCTCGCTCCGCCCTGCTGGTGCTTCACGACAAACCACCCTGTCACCATCGAGCGGATGTTGTTGAAGAACCCTGTCAGGATCACTTCCACCACATGCACCACAATGAATCCGACGAAGGTAAAACAGGCGATAAAGTGAATCGTCCGCGCCGCCTGCCGCCCACCAAAGATCGTGAGCAGCCAGGGAAACTCCGTATCGATCGTCGGGGACATCGTGAGGCCCGTCAGCACGATCAAAGGCCCCACCACAAACAGAATCACGACATAGGCGATTTTCTGCAGCACGTTATACCGCTTGGCCTCCTCACCTTGGGGATGCCGGAGAACGATGTGATCTTTGATCGCCTTGCCGATGCCACGCAGGTCCTTGCCGGTCGGAGTCAAGTCGCGCGTGGCATGGCGGCTGATCAGCGCATAGGCCGTGAAGAACAGCCCATTGGCGACGAGGAGCCAGGCAAAGAAGAGATGCCATTGCCGACCCATCGCCAGAACTTTGGCGCTCGGAATGGTCGCCCACGCAGGGAAGGCACGGCGCTTGCCATCCGAATAGCCCAGTACTCCTGTGGTGTCGTACTGATGGCCCAGAATCGTCGTGATGCCCCGCATCTCGTCGTTCTCGGCCTTCATAGGACGAATCGAGAGGAACGGGTGCTCCCGATCGGAGCGGTCGTCCCAATAGAGGGCCGGATGGGCATTGAAAATTTGGAGGCCGCTCATGATC
>JBDTPK010000424.1:0-3440 GCA_039932735.1 Nitrospirota bacterium | reverse complement strand
TCGATCGTCCAAACTCAGCCCCCGCGCTCCGGCCATGATTACTTTCTCCACTCTTACATGATGATTCCGGACAGGCCGTACTGGGAGTGTCATTAGATATTCGGCTGCACTCATCTGGCCTCCGGCAGAGTTCAGCCGTGTCAGCGAACTGAGGTCACACCTTTGGGACTAGCACAAGGATCGTCGCGTAGCCGAACAGCACAAGCCCAGGGATTTTCCTAGTACCAAGATGCGCCGGGGAGCACATAATGACATGGTGATCGTGGGTGAATGGTGGGGTACAACGAGACGAACCGATGGTGGACCGATAGTCGTTGGGCAGATTTCGAGTGCATGCGATGGCCATCGCAGCGATGAAACACGACTTGGACGATGCCGGCATCGATATGCCCTACTTCACTCAGGTGCAACTGTTGCATGATCAAACTGAATCCACTGACGGCGATCGCGGATCGTAGCGCGAGGGGCGACCGGCTCCGAAAGAAGGATCGACGCAGCCTCGTTGGAAGGCTCAAATAGGACAGCCTCCACGTTAGGCGGCTAGGTGATGATCAGGCTGGGACATGCGGCACCTGGTCTGACGATCTCGAACGCGAGGCGATTCCAGAAGTTTTTGGTCACGAAGATCAGGACGTCTCCCGCAACCGTGCCTGAGGCCGCTTGGCGGGGGAGTATACGGCGCGCCTCATTTCGCACCGTGCCGGTCTCGTGGTGTCTCTGGTAGATGCACAAATCACCTAGCAACATTGATCCGAACGACGGAAGAATCGATGGCATAAAAGCACTTGAAACCAACTACGTGTTTCCGAGAATCGGTGGGCTCCTTCTCACACACGGGAGAGACTCGTTTCGAACTGGTAAGCCATCGTGTAAGTTGGTGAGTGCGTTCCAACGTTAGTGCCAATCGATACTAGATACATCAGGACACGACAAGAATCGACAGTCCCACAATATTCAGCAGGAGAACGATCATGCCCAAACAAGTGAAGAAGTCGGCCCCGCATACAGACTCACAATTGGCTGAAGGTGGCGAGTTGCACCAGATTGCTGGTGGAGAGCACTCCGTGCTCACCAGCAATCAAGGCGTTGCGCTCTCCGATAATCAAAATTCGCTCAGAGTCGGTCCGCGTGGACCGGCGCTACTGGAGGATTTCATCCTCCGGGAAAAAATCACCCATTTCGATCACGAACGAATTCCCGAACGTATCGTGCACGCCCGTGCCACAGGCGCGCATGGGTACTTTGAACTGACTGCCTCATTGAAGAAATACACCTCCGCCAGGATACTCACCGAGGTCGGAGAGAAGACCCCCGTGTTTACCCGCATCTCGACTGTTGCCGGAGGCGCAGGTTCGGTCGACACCCCACGTGACGTACGCGGGTTTGCCGTCAAGTTCTATACCAAGGAAGGAAACTGGGATCTAGTCGGCAATAACATCCCAGTGTTCTTCATCCAGGATGCCATCAAATTTCCAGACCTCATCCATGCCGTAAAGATGGAACCTGACCGTGGTTTTCCCCAATCGGCGACTGCGCACGACACATTCTGGGATTACATGTCGCTCACACCCGAGGCCATGCACATGGTGATGTGGATCATGTCGGATCGCACCCTGCCCCGTTCGTTGCGCATGATAGAAGGATTTGGCGTTCATAGTTTTCGGCTGATTAACGACGCCGGTGAATCGACTTTCGTCAAATTTCACTGGCGTCCCAAGTTGGGCTTGCAGTCCACAATTTGGGATGAGACCGTCAAGATTTCCGGCGCCGATCAAGACTTCCACCGTCGTGATATGTTCGAGGCCATCGAAGCCGGCAATTTCCCTGAGTGGGAATTCGCGGTTCAGCTTTTCACGCAGAAGCAAGCGGACAGTTTCCCGTTCGATCATCTGGACGCGACCAAGCTGATTCCTGAAGAACTGCTGCCGCTGCAAGTCGTTGGGCGCATGGTGCTGGATCGCTGGCCGAACAATTTCTTCGCTGAAACTGAACAGGTTGCCTTTTGTCCCTCGCATGTCGTGCCAGGCATCGATTTCTCGAACGATCCTTTATTGCAAGGCCGTTTATTCTCCTATCTCGATACGCAGCTTTCGCGCCTGGGTTCACCCAATTTTCACCAGATCCCGGTCAACACCCCCAAGTGTCCGTTTGCCAATCAGCAACGCGACGGCCACATGCAGATGTCTCAACCGACAGGCCGTGTTGCGTATGAGCCCAATTCCTTGTCTGACAGTTCACCCCGAGAAAAGCCCAAGGGTTTTCATAGCGCAGCGGTCGTTGAAACTGGCGAGAAAAACCGCATCCGTGCCGAGAGCTTCGCCGACCATTATAGCCAGGCACGGCAGTTTTATCTCAGCCAAACCTCATATGAACAGGCACATATCGCCTCGGCGTTAGTGTTTGAGTTATCCAAGGTCGAGCATCTGCACATACGCGAGGCGATGGTCGGGCATATGCGACATATCGAAGAAGATCTTGCCAGGAGGGTCGCTGAGGGTCTCGGGTTCGCTAATATACCGGATGCGCCTAAGGCCGCAGCGCCCGTGCAGGACATGGAGCTTTCCCCCGCATTGCAGATCATCGGCAAGATGAAAGACACACTCATGGGGCGCGCGATCGGCATCCTGATCGCGGATGGCTCAGACGGCGTTGCCATCAAGAAAATTAAAAAGGCCGCGATCCATGAGGGGGCCGGCGTTAAAATCATCGCTCCCAAAGTGGGGGGTGCGAAGCTTGCCGATGGTTCGATGCTGGCGGCGGACTGTCAGCTGGCCGGTACGCCTTCCGTGCTGTTCGATGCTGTCGCCGTAATTCTCTCCGACGCAGGCGCAAAGGCTCTGGCGATGGAAGGTGCTGCAATCGATTTTGTACGTGACGCTTTTGGTCATCTCAAGGCAATTGCCGTCGATCAAGGCGGCCAGACGTTTTTGAATATAGCGAATGTCGGACAAGACGCGGGCATTGTGGATGTCAACGACAAAGACGCATTTATTGCTGCGGCAAAGACGCGCCAATGGGAGCGAGAAAAATCAGTTCGATCACTGGCATAACAGAAGCCAGGCTGAAATTAGCCGAAACGAAGCGAAGAGTGAACACAGGAAATTCTCGGGTCGGCTGAAGCCGCGATTGAGGGAGAGCTTGCCGAGGCTGTGGATATTCACGCCGGCTATCCTGTCGGAATTTAACTTCGAATTATAAATATTATTTGCGAGGCACAAACGCATGAGGAGCCACGATCCTCATCTTGAGTTCGATAATTGGGAGCCTAACCCGTTCGGCAATGAATCGGGGATTTCGCTCGTGACAAAAGAATTGTGTGGCCCAGAGATTATTTCTTCTAAGATGTAGGCAAGTGTGCTTTGAAGAGAAGACAAGCGTATGGTCGTGCATGATTAGGTGGAAATGGCTTCGTAGCGCGTCGAGGTTCGGATGGGCGTTCC
>JBDTPK010000423.1:0-3460 GCA_039932735.1 Nitrospirota bacterium | reverse complement strand
AAGACGCTGGATCAACGAACGCTCACACTGACGCACGTCATTGATACACATACTCATGCTGATCATATTTCCGGCGGGGCCGCGCTCAAGGATCAGACTGGCTGCGAATACGTCATGCATCACAAGGCTCCAGCTCGCTGCGTGACCTTTCACCTGACGGATGGATTCGCCTGTCGTCTTGCCAATATCCCGGTGAAGGTAATGACCACGCCGGGGCATACGAAAGACAGCCTTGCGCTCGTGTTGGAGGATCGCATTCTGACCGGAGATGTATTGTTTTTGGATGATGCTGGAGCCGGACGCACGGATCTACCCGGCGGCGATCCAGGCGAACATTGGGACAGCATGCAGCGGGTGCTCGGCCTGCCCGATCACCTCATCGTGTATCCGGCCCACGAGTATCGAGGCCGCCAACCATCGAGTTTGAGAGACCAGAAACTCCGCAATCCCAATTTGAAACCCCGCACCAAGCAGGAGTACATCGACTATTTGGAAGGGCTCATACTCGGGCCCGCCGATTGGATGAAAGACGTGCTCAAAGCCAACTACGCCTGCGCGCGTGATCCCAAGGCGGTCTGGATCCCTGTGGATGTGCCAGCCTGCGAAGTGAAAGGGACCATGGCCCTCGGAGCCAACGATCAACAGGTGGCCGGTATGCCGGCGGAAGAGGTGAAGCGAGAATTAGACAGTGGGACTCGCCTGTTTGTCCTCGATGTGCGGGACCCGCACGAACTACAAGAAGAACTCGGCCACATCACAGGGGCAACGAACATCCCGGTGACCACGCTGGCCCACCGGCTGGCTGAGCTGGAGCCGCATCGCGACCGGGAGATCGTGACAGTCTGCAAAGCGGGAGGGCGCGCGCATACCGCCGCACAGATTCTCATGCAAGCCGGTTTCTCCAAGGTGCATGTGATGATGGGTGGGATGATGGGGTGGAAGGAAGCGGGATATGCCAGTGGCAAGTGAGAGGTGAAATGCGCGACGTCTCATGTACGGTGGAAGAGGAAGCTAGCTTCGCCGTCTGCCGCGACGGGGGTTCCTATGTGGGGCAGAGGCGGTCCGAGGGATGGCGCTGTTCAAAGGCAAGGCGCGCTGCATTCTCTGCCACAAGGGACCGAACTTCACAGATAACCAGTTCCAGAACTTGGGCGTCCCGCAGGCTGGCCCGATGAAGGAAGATCTGGGCCGTTTCTACGTGACGGAGCAAGAACCAGACAAAGGTGCCTTCAAGACCCCGATGCTGCGGAGCATCATCGAAACCTCGCCCTGCATGCAGGATGGCGTCTTCAAGACGTTTGAAGAAGCAATCGAGTTTATGGATCAGGGCGGCGGGCCGAACGCCCATGTGAGTCCGTGGTTGAAGCCATTGGGCCTGACGAAAGTGGAGAAGGCCGAACTGCTCGCGTTTCTCAACGCACTGACGGGGGAGCAGAGCAATTTTTAAATGCCGGCGTTTCCGAAATAAGGCGATCGAGGAAGAACGACTGTGATATCGACAACCATCTGAATTGCGAAGGAGACAGTGTCATGGAAGCACACCCCGCACAAGAGAGGCCAGTGAAGACGCGCCGGGCTGTGGCCGCGAAGTCGAAGAGCTCTGACGCTGTAGGGGTTTCGAGCAAACCCTCGGTATCCGCCTGTGACGATCTTCAGCTACTCATCGCCAAGCGGGCACATGAACTCTATGTGGACCGGGGCTGTCGGGACGGTCATGCGCTAGACGATTGGTTCGAAGCCGAACGGGAGGTTTTGAGCCAGATCCCGCCGGCCTAGAACAGGTGACAGGATGAACAACACGTTTCAAACCGTAGCGAGTGTGGGTGGCTTCATACAGGAGGTGCTCATCATGATGAAGAGACAGTGGATGGTTGTAGTGGGTGGAGTCGCTTGTCTTGTCGCGGCCACATTTCTCTTCGGGCTTTTCGATGAGGCCCAGGGGAAGATGATGCATGGCCAGAAGCAAGGCGGCCACGAGCAGGGCGAACAGGACGAGCACAGCGCGCACTATGTGAAGCATCTGTTGAAGCACGCGAAAGAGATCGGTTTGACCTCTGAACAGATCGGCAAGCTCAAAGCCTTGCAACTGGACCTCAATCGCACTCAAGCCAGAACAGAGGCCGATATCAAGATTGCCAAACTTGAATTGCATGCGCTGCTGGAGGAGGAGCAGGCCGAACTCTCCGCGATCCAAGCGAAGGTAGAGCAGCTGAAGCAAGCAGAGGGGGCGCTCATGCTGGCAACCATCAAGGGGACGCGCGATGCCTCGGCACTGTTGACTCCGGAGCAGCGGGAAAAGGATCGGGACCAGCGTGAACAGATGAAGCGTGGAGGCGAGGGGCATTATGGAGGGAGCAAGGGCGGCAATCACGCGAGCGGGGAGCAGGGCGCGGAACAACACCAACACTAGCGAGCTTCGACTCGCCCGAGGGATGCGCGGTATCGCACGTATGCGGACGACTTGGTGAGCGTGCTGAAGGAAATGGAGGAGATGGGATGGGGAGAGATCTGGGTCAACACAGGTGGGCGACGAGAGGGAGGCTTAGTCTCGCGGTGTTTCTATCGTGTGGGCTGGCGTTCGCCGCGGGAGCGGCGGACGCCGTTGAAACGATCGTGGTGGTCCGCGCCATTGCGAAGGATGCCATGTTTATCGGCACTTCGATGGGCGGTGCCGAAGTGGTCATTCGGGAAGCCGACAGCGGCCGCATCCTGGCGCATGGTGTCACGGCGGGTGGAACTGGTGACCGCCGGGCGATCATGGAGGATCCGCAGCGGCGAGGGACGCCGCTCGCCGATGCCCGGACCGCCAAATTCGAAGGTCGGCTGGATCTGACGGAGCCCGTGCTGGCCACGGTCGAGGTGTCTGCGCCGGTCGGGCACCCGCAATCGGTGGTTCGCGCGAGCACGCAGATCTGGCTGCTGCCGGGAAAGTCCATCCAGGGTGATGGGGTCGTGATCGAGATCCCCGGTTTTTCCGTGGGCCTCCTGGCACCGCAACCGGCCTCGCACGTCGCGCTGTCCGGCGGGAACGCGACCGTTCCCATCACCGCCAATGTCATGATGATGTGCGGCTGTCCGGTCACATCCGGGGGGCTGTGGAATGCGGATCGGTACGAGGTCTCCGTGCTCGTCAAGCGCAACGGCGTTCAGGTCGGGACGCTCCCGCTGTCCTTTGCCGGCCGGGCCAGCGCGTTCTCCGGTCTGCTGGAGGTCACGGAGCCCGGCGCCTACGAGCTTCAGGTCTATGCTTACGACCCCGAGACCGGTAACACCGGAGTTGATAAGACCATGTTTCGTGTTGGTGAATAAAGACACCTTGTATCAGTGCGCGAGTCATAGAGGAAACAATATGAAAATTGCAAATCTGATGGCCATCACCACAATGCTGTTCTTGAGCACGACTATGGGAATGGTCCCGCAAATGCTCTATGCAGGTGAGCCTCTTAACGCGAAAGAATTG
>JBDTPK010000422.1:0-3462 GCA_039932735.1 Nitrospirota bacterium | reverse complement strand
TTCTTCTAATAGGGTATGCGCGCAGAATTGCTGAACGTCCATCCGTGTATTTGTTACGTGGGGCAGGGAGCACTTGCAAGGGTACTAACTAGAACTATTAAGCCGTCCATAGTCGTATGACAGGATGGTTGTGCGAGGCTTGTCTCGTGCAGAGCAACGAGCGTAGGAGCAGATGCCATGAAGGGACTCTTTCAAACAGAAAATGGGTGGACTGGTGTGATCTTGCGGCTCACGTTGGGGCTTGTAATGTTCCCGCATGGAGCGCAAAAGCTGCTCGGGTGGTATGGGGGATCAGGATTCTCCGGAACAATGGGATTTTTTACGGAGACTATGCATTTGTCGTGGATCGTCGCATTCTTGGTGATCATTGGAGAGTCCTTCGGCAGCCTGGCGCTTTTGCTCGGGCTATTGACGCGTGTCACAGCAGCGAGTTTCATCGTGATCATGCTTGGCGCCATCACCACCACCCATCTCCCAAACGGATTCTTCATGAACTGGTTTGGGAAGCAGGCGGGCGAAGGGTATGAATATCATCTCTTGGTGATCGGCATCGCATTGGCGCTTCTGGTCACGGGAGCCGGCCGGTGGTCAGCTGATCGTCTCATCACGGAGAAGATCGAGAGATAAGCGAGTGGCAGCGCAGAAGTCTCTCGAAAGGAGGCGATGCCATGAGACTTACGGCGGCGGGGACGGCCGGAGCCGAAGCACTCATTTGGGAGAGCGAAGGCACGATTTCGCTCTAAGGGAAGCTTGTAAGTGCGACGTGTAAAACCAGGTCTATGGCAGATGGCGGGCTCCTCCCCTGTGAGGAATTCCAGATCCCTGGCACCGTACGGTATAGAAGTACTCTGAGGAGATCTAAACACAGAGGTGCTGATCCCCCGCATGGTTCGCTCTGTCCGCTCCAGTGTTGTCGATGGAACGAGAGTGTCAAGATGTTCCCAAATCGAGTAGGGTTGCAGCGCGAAACCGCTCTGTCATATAACTACCATGGTTGCAATGACGTTCAGGTAAATGAGTAGACACCAGCGTTAGTCCATCAATCAGGGAGGGATATCGTGAACGGTCTATGTCAACAGAGACAGAAACTTACAACCAACACATGGAGGAGAGTACTGATGCGCAAGATGACGGTTCTTGGGTCGATGGTGATAGGTCTGTTGATCCTTGCGTCCTCCGGGTTTGCCGACGAAGGGGGGACGCTCGGAACACAAGAGACGCACATGAAGGTCAGCGGGGTCGTCTCGAAGTCGCAATCAGGCCTCACTACCGTGAAGACCTCCTGGGGATCCATGACGATCGCCTCGGATACCGGGCCACAGAATCTCACGGTCGGGGAAGAGCTGGAGATGACCGTGAATGGGAACAATGCCGTGATCGATGTCCATCGGAAAGGGGCCCCCGCTCATGCCCATCGATACATCACTGGCAACTTGGTTTATGTTGGAAAGATGAAGAAAGAGATCAAGCTCTGGACTCCGGAGGGCGAGAAAGTCTTCCCGTTGGAGCGTCTAGAGGTCAAAACGGGTGGGATTGAGGAAGGGGCTTTGGTCACGGTGGAACTCAACGAAGCCGGGACCGTGATTGATTTGCATCGCTTCACCATGGAGATGAGCTTTGATGAGCACCCCCGCACGATGCCTGGCTATGTGATTCAGGTCGATGGAACGGTGACAAAAATCCAGTCGGGCCTCATCTATGTGAGTACCTCGACCGGACAATATAACATCAGCGCCAAGACCGCTCCCTCCAATGCGGCGGTCGGTGATGAGGTGTCGCTCTGGCTCAATCAAGAGAATATGGTCATCGACCATCATGGAAAAGAAAAGAACAAGAAAGGAACTCACCGCCTGATTTTCGGCAAGTTGATCTATGCCGGTCTGACTAAGAAAGAGATCAAGCTTCAGACTCCAGAGGGCGAAAAAGTGTTCCCGTTGGAGCGGATGGAAGTGAAGACCAAGCCGATTGCGGAAGGATCGCAGATTGTTGTGGAATTGAACGAGGAGGGAACCGTGGTAGATCTCCAGAAAGTACCGTAATGCGACGGTTTTGAAGACGAGCGATAGCGGAAGATATTTCGAGATGACAGATCGCGTCTGCCTGAGCGATCGACTGTAAGCCAGAGCACCCTTTCCGCGACCCGGACGGCAACGAAGTCGAGATCCACGTGGGTGCGGACGATTCGCTCTGGAAGCACGATTCTGCAGCTGTCGTGTCGCCGATCACAGCGGTGCGGTTGTGACAGAAGCGTCAGATTTTTGTGCGGATGCAACGGCCTCAGGCGATTGGTTTATGAAGCCACGAAGCGTCATGCAGAGTAGTGACAGATGTTTTAGAAAGACCGCCGGTATGGCGGGGTTCTTTATTCACCGGCGTGCTAGTGCTCCCTCGCACCTGGGACTGATGGCGCCGCATATCATGAAGGGAGCAGTCATGCAAGTCAGACCATTCATCATCCCGACCGTCGCCTTCTTCGTCATGAGCATAGGACTCTTCTGCGGAGCCGAGGCAAAAACAATCGAAGCAGGCCATGGGACCGTGAGTTGGACAGGACAAGGGGTCATCGATGACCTGGGCGATGGGGACAGAATCTTTAGAGGCGCGATCACCGGAACCCTCCTCGTGAAGCATCTTCCCGAGGGCTCGGCACAGGCGCAGATTCATCAGGGCAAAATGGATTGTCAGGCAATTCTCCATGTCAGTGAGACTAACGAGGGACCGAAGACGGGTGTCTGTACCATCAACACCCATGAAGGCAAAGACCTCGCGTACGTAGAGATACGATGTGCTGGGGTGAAAGGCGAATGCAAAGGCGACATGACATGGGTTTGGGGAAAGGGAGGATTCAAGGGTATTACGGGAACGACGCCATTCTCTGCCAATATCTATATTGAGCAAGGGAAGGAGGGGCGGATCCACGGCAGTGCCCATTGGCCGGAGATGACCTATTCATTGCCGTAGGGATTTAGATACATCCGCGAACAAGGGCTCATGTGTGAGGCAGTTCGAAGGTGGGCGGCATTGGCGGAAGCACACCGGCTCCGAGGGGGAAATGTGGCGAGATGCGGGTCCAGGACCTTCTGCGTGTGCTGATGGGATCACCAGAGGGGCGGGACCGTGGCGTAGGCGCATGCTCGCGGGTGGCTGAGCAGAACAAGAGATGGTCTTTGGCAACATGGCAGGCCTTGTCATCACTGTCTTGCTGTGGCTGCCCGTGATGACCTTGGCATGGCCTTCGGTGCCGGGCTCTATGCGATTCGTATCGTCGTTTCTCAATGGATTAGCTTCTCCGGGGGTTCGGCTACTCATGGAATGCCGAAGCGGTGCCGATCCCGTTGCGGTGCTCTCACCGATCACGCCTGTATGGTTGCAGCGTGAAACGGCTCTGTCATATATCTATCATGGGCGAAGCGACGTTTAGGTGAATGAGCAGGCACCAAGCCTCAGACTCCAGAAGGCGAG
>JBDTPK010000421.1:0-3468 GCA_039932735.1 Nitrospirota bacterium | reverse complement strand
CGCGCTTGGTCGTAATGCGCCGACTCTCAGAGAGACCTTACGCAGGGGATGAAAGGATTTTGTGCTGCCATGAAGATGCATCTAGTGTATTCCACCGTTAGAAATCGAGTCATTATCGCCATCGGTCTGCTCGTCTTGTATCCGGCTCTTCCGCTGTTGGCTGCAGAGACGGGAATTTCGGAACAGTCTGAAGATATACCGGTCGTAAGCGCGTCGGACGTCGTGATTCCCGCCACGCGAACCTCGACGACGCTCGGCAGCTTGAACCAATCCGTGACGATCGTCACGGAAGCGCAGATCCAATAACAGCTAGCGGTCTCGCCCGGCAGAAGCTTGGGACAGATTCTGCCCAAGCTCGTGCCCGGCATGTCCCAGAACGATGGCTCCGTGGACACGGGTACCTCGCAGACGATCCGGGACCGCCAGATTGCCGTCTTAATCGACGGCGTGCCACAACTGAGCAGCCCCACCGTCCAGTTTGATCTCGCCCACATCGACCCCAGCGCCATCGAACGGATCGAGATCCTCCGTGGTGCGACCGCGATCTACGGCAACGGTGCGACCGGAGGGCTCATCAACATCATCACGAAACAAGCGGGAGAAGGGAAGGCCAGCTTCTATACCGACGTACAGGGAAGTGGGTCGTTAACCCGGGTGTTGCGAGAGCTCAGCGGAACCGTTGTACAGGGCGTGCAGGGGAAAAAAGACTGGTTCGATTCCAATCTGGTCGGCAGCTTCAATCACCAAGGGGGCATGTTCGATGCCGAAGGGTCTCGGACCATGCCGGGGACCAACAGCGTCGGCGGGTTTGCCGATACGAAGAACTACAATATCCTAGGAAAGTTTGGAGGCACCTTCGGGGAGCACCGGCTGCAGTTGACGTTCAACCGGAAAGAATCCTGGCAGGATACCAACTATCTGTCCGATCCAGGGGTGGATGCTCTCCCTCGCACCACCGCCAGATTCATCCCCGGTCTTGCGCTCGACGAACAACCAAAACTGACGAATTCCCAGATCAGTCTGGACTATTCCCATCCACACCTCTTTCTCGACAGCCGCGTGCATATTCAGGGCTATTATCCCAGCCAGAGGACGCGGTTCCCGACGTTCGATGTCAGGCCCTTCGGAGGCACCGAGGTGTTGCAAGGATTGCCGCAAACCGATCTGCTCGGCACGCGGGCTGAAATCACGACGCCGATCCCACTCTATGGCAAGCCTCAGGTCACGTGGGGCATGGATTTCTCCAGTCAGCACGGCGATCAGCGGCAGAACTTGTACGATCCGGCCATTCTGGATGCGTCGGGAGGTCGTGTCTTCAGTAAGAGAGCGATGATCGACCTCACCGGGCGTGAGTACTATGTCACTAGCTTCCTGGCTTCCGAACGGGGAGAAGAAAACATGCTGCGCGGAAAGGGCTCGTTTACTCTCCGGGTCTTCGGCCAACATGGCGTCGCGCTCCGGTACCTGGTCTCACAACGAGACGCGCAGTATCCCAGCGTAGAGTTCCGCAACCAGACGGTCGAAACCATCAGCCTCATGTATGTTCTGCTCGGAAACTCTGGATTCGGCGCGGTCGAGTGGCGTTGACGCGGCCATTCCCTTTGGCTGACTTACCGAAGCAATCCGCTTAACGAGGAGAGAAAGCACTGTGGCGGGCTAAATCTCTACTTATGGCACACCCAAACGCGCCACAGTGTTCACCTATGAATCACTGGTCCTCAAAGAAGCGGATTGCGTTGAGCAACTCAGGGAAATGGTAAATAATATAGTCCGGTCTGACACGTTCTTTTTCCACCAGGCCTTGATGTGACTTGCAAAAGACCGTGTTCATCCCGAGGCGCTGCGCGCCATACACATCGCGATACATGTCGTTGCCCACAAACAGCACCTCTGATGGCTCCATGTTCATGGCGGTCAGGGCTGCCGTAAACAGGCGTTCGTGGGGTTTGCGATACCCGAAGTCTCCGGAGATGATGATTGGGTCGAAATACCCAGAGAGTCCGACGGCGTTCAGCTCTGGAACGGCATAGGCGGTCTGACCATCGGAAATGATGGCCAGATGATATGTCTGGTGCAGGTGCCGGATGGTGTCCACGACGCCAGGGTAGGGCTGTAACCGGAAGCGTGAGGCGGCACGGTACGTCTCGGCAAGCAGTGTCGGGAGCTGATCAAGTTTCTGAGTCGACAGGCCGTGAGTAAAGTCAGTCGAGTATTGCGTGATGATCGTGCGGAAGATGCCGACGGCATCAAATTCGGGGTGCGGCCCGTCATGTGCCGCGCGTTGCTCCTTCATGATGTGGAAATACAGATCCTTCACGACGTGTGGTTCGAGCAATATGCCTTGATAGGACAGCAGATTGCTCATGACGCGATACACATCGTCGTGCCATTCGTTGGTCTGGATATCCGAAAGCGTGCCGTTGATATCGAAAATAATCCCTTTGACATGCATTTAAACGCTCCTCAGGCATTCCTTTGCCTCGTGGATCAGGCGACGGCGGTAGTCCGGCTCGATCCAACTGTTTCGTGCGATGCGCAGTAACGTGATTCCGATGTAGAACGGGGTCCTCCCAGTAATCGATTGAAAGGCGCGATCGCGGTTGGGGAAGTGGCAGGCATACTCCCAGAGAAAGTGACCGATAAACGGCTCGGCGGCGTCATTCCTCCCAGTGGCACGCATAAAGAAATGCTTCAGCTCTCCGGCGATACGGCCTGTGTCGAATACGCGATCCGCACGCTTGGTTCGCTCCAGATCGAACGCGATGACTTGTAATCCGCCCCCGAACATTAAGTTCTCTGGGGTCGCGTCGCCATGCACGAGCACCTTCTGGTCTTCCCACATCCTCGGCTGGTTACGCCACAGGTCGCGCAGCCTATACAACTCGTTTGCCTCGTCTCCTCCGAGTGCCCTGATTTCCTGCAGTCGGTAAATGAGGCGATCCATATACTGGCAGTCTTGGTGGAAGTCGACCCCTACACCAATGGCCGTTCGGTTGTGAAAGGCTGACAGAAAGTACGCGAGTGCGGTGAGAGTCTGATACAGTTTCCCGTGGTCAGCCCCTTGAATCACCTCCCGGATCACGTCGCTGAGCAGTGCTCCTTCGCAGTATTCCGTGACCAACAGCGCGTTCATCGAATAGTGACGACCAAGCGGCCTCACGACGTGGTGGGGGTAGCCCGTCAGCCCGTAATCGCGCATCATGCAGAGATTGTCGAATTCGCGTGTCAGGCGTGAGATCGCCTTCACGACGTCCTTCTTTCTGGAGGAGAGAAAAAACTTGCCGATGACCTTGGTGCCGGTTTCGCAGTCTTCATACAGGTACACGTCGTTTGAGCCATTGAGCCTGAATACACGGTACTGCGAATGACCCGCGACACCAGTGATCTGTGGCTGGATCTCATGCTGGAGATACCCGTGCAACGGATCGTGCTCCGAGAGTCGCCCAAGATAGATTCTGTGCATGGCTA
>JBDTPK010000420.1:0-3475 GCA_039932735.1 Nitrospirota bacterium | reverse complement strand
GTCAATGACGCCTCCTGCTCTCAACCCATAATGAAGAGCTATCGCCCTTCGATGCGCCAGCCTGAGCCATACGGATTGTTGGGGGCTGTCTGATCGATACGGATCCCCGGCTCCAAACTGGTTATTAATCGAGTCGGGTGAATAGGGATTTCCATAGCGGCCGTAGGGGTTGCTCACCGAACCGGGGTTGTAGTGGTTTGCGCTCAACTTGCCACGACCCTCACTGACATGGCGTGGTGTCAAACCCGAAAGAGAAGCGCAGCTACCCCATTGCCCGTCGCTCATTCGACAAGGTTGAATTCATAGCGCGAGCCCGTGAGTGCCGCCAACAACTCCGAGGCATGATCGCGTCCGCGGGTTTCCATGGTAATATCAATCGCGGCTTCACTCAGACTCACGCCATAGTGCGCACGGTTATACGACGTCTCCACAATGTTGGCTCCGGCCTTTGCGATCACCGCTGTCAGCCCCTCCAACGCACCTGGATAATCCGGAAGGCGCACTCGCAGGCGCAACCGTCTCCCATCCCGAACCATACCCTGCTCAATGATTCTCGCCAGCAGATTTACATCGAGATTACCCCCGGATACTAGCACCGCGATGTTCTTGCCGCGATACCCTGTTCTTCCCTGCAGCACCGCCGCGAGTGCAATGGCGCCGGCCCCTTCCGCCAAGGTCTTCTCACTCTCTAGTAGCATCAGGATCGCCATCGCGATTTCATCTTCATCGACCGTCACGATCTGATCGACATACTTCCGGACCAGCGGAAGGGTTCGTGTTCCCGCCCTGCGAACCGCGATCCCATCCGCCAATGTCGATTCCGGAGGCAGACTGACCGGCCCCTCAGACTCCAGAGCGGCTTTCATCGACGGCAATCGTGACGTTTGGACTCCAACCACTTCGACGTGTGGGTTCCGCCCTTTCACAGCGCACCCAATACCGCCGATCAGCCCGCCTCCGCCGACTGGCACGAAAATTACGTCCAGCGCCGGGTTCTGGATCAGGATTTCCAAGCCAAGGGTCCCTTGCCCAGCGATCACATCGTCATCGTCGAAGGGATGGACAAATGTGACATTCCTTTGCACACTCTGTTCAACAGCCGCTTCACAGGCCTCATCGTAGTTGCCGCCGTACAAGACGATGTCCGCGCCGTATGCGCGGGTGGCGGAGAGTTTGATGAGCGGCGTCGAGCGCGGCATCCAGATTTGGGCCGGAATGCCGCGCCTGGCGGCGTGATACGCAACTCCTTGTCCATGATTGCCCGCCGAGGCCGCGATCACTCCCCGTCGCATTTCCTCCTCGGTCATCATCAGGATTCGATTCAACGCGCCGCGCTCCTTGAACGATCCCGTCATCTGCAGGTTTTCAAGCTTGAGATAGATCGAATTCCCGGTCAGCCGGGAAAGCGTCTTCGAGTGCACTAGCGGGGATTCATATATCTCCGGCCTGATGCGGTCGGCCGCCGCTTCGATACATTCAAGGCTCAGCATGCTCTACCGTCACGTTCCGTCCGACTTCTGTTGTGCATTTTCTTCCGTTCTGAGAAATAAAAGCCCCTGGCAGAACCAAATCCGCCAGGGGCCGTCTTGCTCACGTAGATGAAACTCTCGATCGCAGTCAGGCTCAGGCGGAGCTGGCGATACTCATCGCCGCCACCATGCTAATCCCAATGCTCTGCAGAACGAGGGTCATTGTTCGACCGTGAATTGTTTCCGATGCGATGACAGGGTAAATTTCTACCATACGATCAATGTGCGTATCAACAAGCGCCAGATCCCGGTAGCGCATCAGTTTGATTTCGCCTCAGCCTGTTCGACTAAACGAACAATGTCTCCGATAGCCCATAGGCGATAGGTCACCCCACCGCATAGAGGGTCTCGGCCGAACGCGGCTCCCGCATGTCGCCAGGATACGCGCGTTGGAGCCGCCCGGCAATCTGCTCGGGCGAGCAGCCCTCAGCCAGCTGCGTCCGCACATATTGCCACAGCCAGGGATCCAGCAGTGTGCGCGACCGCCTCGGCTGACGAGCTCGCGCCGACGCCAGGGTGTGCGCCGTGCAGGCCCGATACGGTCCTCGCACCGCGTGGCGGGCGTACTCGCGGCTCAGGGGGCTGGGGGCACGCCCCAATACCGACGCCATCGCCCGCAATGAATAGCCGTGGGCCAGGCCCAGGCTTAAGGGTTCACGTTCTTCGTCACTCATGTGTCTGTAGGATCTCGTTCGCATGGCAACACCGTAACCCATCCGGGATTGAAGTGTTGCACTTGGAGTTAGAACTCAAGGTTGAAAATGCGGCAACACTCAGCACGTCATGGTTAGAAGAGAGCCAACTGTTGGATCTCGTAATATGATAACCTTCGCCATCGACCGGTTTTGCTGCGCATTGCTGCCGCTCGAAACCTGTTGCTGAGTGACTGCAGAGGGTCGGATGCCGACGGTCGCAGAACGACCAACGGTGAAGGGCATCGGCGGTCTCCTAGTTTCTTCTGGCACAGACGGACAGAGTTTGACTTCGGCTGCCATCGTAGGCGGTTCATTCAAACGTTGCTCAGTCGAGATTCTTCAGCGCCGCCCGGCAACTCAATGCACTCAGGCAACACCGACGATGCGTTGAACGGTGCAATTCCCTATACCCAGCTCTCGTGCTATTGCTCGCATACCCCGCCCTTGCTTCCCTAGGGTCACTACTCTTGTCTCCGCCGCAGCCCTCACGAGAGCCCGACCCAAGACAAATTCGGCGAAGACGCCAAGCATCTGCAAAAGGAGTTTGCCTCCAGCAGTGGTCGTGTCGATGCCCTGCTTGTGCAGGTAGAGGTTCGCATGTTTGCTGTGTATTTCGTTCAGAAAGACTACGAGATCTTGGACAATCCCTTTGCAGAGTTTATCGAATGCCGGACGATCCTCTCGACCTTTCGCGCCGCTGATCCCCTTATCGATGAACCGCTCGACAATCTTCCACCCTTCTTTGACCGGTACTGCCTCTAACTCACGGAGCTGATTCTCAATGGACAGCCCATCGGTGCTGACCCTCGCATACAGCACCACTCGTTTTGCCATGAAGCCCTCCCTTTGATGATGATGTGGCCGGAGTCTGCCCGATCACTGTCCTCTACTCATCTGTATTTAGGACATACGTTTGTGCGAGCCTCTGCCCGCATGAATGTAGGGGTTTGGGTATGACAGATTTGTGGGGTTATTAGGACAGTCCGCTTTCTACTTCCGAGACCTATAATCTGGGTCACACTGGCTTAAAAAAGTAGCGAGACTGTAAGGCGTAGAATTGTGTCGTGGAAGTTGTTTTTGCGGTGAGAACTGTCTGGACCCTTCAGCGAAAGCCCCTTCCATTCAAGTACTCACGATAGACCCGGCGATCCAGATTGAACGGACGACCTGCGGTCTACGAATTTCAGATAGCCCAACAGCAGACAACCTAACCCCATAAGAAACCACAACACAGGATGCTCTCGACATGGG
>JBDTPK010000419.1:0-3488 GCA_039932735.1 Nitrospirota bacterium | reverse complement strand
ACAGGATATAGGTGTTGCACTAAGAACTTGAACTCAAGGGGTTAAAGGGACCCGATTGCCAAGTAACACAATATGCGTTCAGTTGCGTGAGCCCGCGGATAATACTAGTCAGTGAATTTGTGGGTATCTCTCCCATCTGATGCTCCACTGCGGCGCACCATACAAGAGAGGGGAAAAAGGTTTCTCGAAGTTGCCAGAGATCTCTGCCACCTTCTACCTCTTGTTGGTTCCGAAGTTGTATCCATTTTTCGTGTGCGTCCAGATGAGTTGACGATGAAGCGTGATGAACTATTATATGTCGAGATAGTATCTCTCCTTCCTCTTCGATCTCATGTATTCTGCATTCAAGCGCGTGGGCATCCCATTCATTGCTTGAACGGAAGCTTAGTGCTAGCCCATCAGCAATATAGGCAGCTTTCAGTCCTAGTGAAGGTAGGTCATTCCAGAAACAATCCATAGCCGGCAATAGTTCATGCAGATACGGCACGTCACTGATGAATGAAACCTTCGTTGCGAGCGCTTTGAAATATCGTCGGGCTTCAAGCTCGATTTCTACATCGTTCAGATAGTTATGCCAGTTATAGTTTGGCGCAATAGGCAGGCTAAAAAAGGAATCAGGTAATCGCAGAACGCCCTGAACTCCTCTTGATGTTGCTGCCTTCATCGTGAGGATGAAGGCCATTATTCGCTTCCGTCCATCAGCAATATTCCGAGCCATTGGGACAAGTGAAAGCTCATTGAAAAACATTTCTGGGAGCAACGCTTAAGTCCCCTTTGGTTCAAGTAAGCTTTCCAGGCTCCTGTCCCATTCATCGAAGAAGCCTTTAGGCCATTGGTCAAGCCGACCATTCTTGTCTAGATTGGGCGACTGAACGACAGTGCGGAGTCCGTCTGTATTCTCCGGTCGAGAAAAGTAGTGAAGAGCCACATGCTGCGGTGGGATGAATCCATCATGCACGGCCACTCTTATGCCGTTGAGAATGTGATCACTATGCGTCTCATCTAGAATTTGGATGCCAACGGCTGCTGCTCTTGCTAGCAGTTGCCCTATGCGTGCTTGTGCGCGTGGGTGGAGATGTGCTTCAGGATTCTCGATGATGAGTAGGTCGCCTGGCTTAGAAGATAGCACTCCAATGAGCACTGGTAAAACATATGTAATGCCAAATCCTACGGATGTGGCCCTGTAGGGACTGCTCCGCTGATCCCCCATGAGAAACGAATAGCGCAAACTAACTAAATCCATCTGAGGATGACTTTCGAGTGACAACTTCGTGCCAGGGCTAATTTCGTGCAACCAGCATTGGACTTGAGTTCGAAGGTCATGTGCCTCGGTTGAGTCATGGAGCAGCCTTTCATCCGTCACATTCTCGCTTCCATAAACATAAAGAAAATGCTGAGCAAATTGTCCGCTACTCCCAATTTGCCTATGCATCCGGACTTGATAGTCGGAGATCACATTGGTTGTTCTTGGGCCAAGTCGCTCAGCTTGCAAGTAGTGAAACCCGTCAGTGAATGGTAGTCGACTAAATATGTCTCGGTCGACGGAGTTGGAGTCTATATTGAGGACATCGGCCTCGCGATGATATTGCAAGACCAGTCTCGCATCGGCACCATCGTCCCAGGATAAGTTGATTTCAAATTCGTCTTGTTGTGCATCCTCATATAAAATGTCCTTTGCTGTCCCCATCTGTACCAATGAGCCGTTGAGCTCAAGGCCATCGTCTGGAAGAGTTCCATCTAGGTAAGATTGGCGCAAAAGTAATAAAGCTTGGAGGACAGATGATTTACCCATCCCGTTAAGGCCAGTAAGTAGTGTTAAATTCCTCATGGGGATCCTTTGATGCTCGAAACATTTAAAGTTTCTAAGTAGAAGGTCTTTAATCATGAGAGGGACTCCTCTAGTACGGTCCGGAACCGGGAAAAGCGCAGGCGCACCTTAGCACTGTCTCCTGTGCCCTGGGATATTGAATCTAGAAATTCTTTATCCGTTTGCATAAGATTGATTGCGTGTTTCTTAACCCGGTCACTTAATTTCTGCATTTTACGCAAGTCATCATCCGACTGATTATCCATTGTCACAGTCCACACCTCGAATAATGCCTTATTTACAGGCGACCTGCTCTTGCCCGTTGGTTTCCTGAATGCGGCATCCCCGAAAATGTCATAAGATGCTTTGAGTGCTCGTATCAAGCGTCTGCCAAGTTGTGCTCTTTGAGTCTCCGTTGTTTTGTTAAGTGCATTCATTGTTTCAATCAAAAAAGCATCAAAGTCTGATGCCTTGTAATTTTTCGGAGAGGTAAGCGTGAAAGCCAAAAACCTGAGTACACATTCTCGCGCTGCCATCCGTTTGTCGTTCACTCCGCTATCAGTCGCCTGCAAGAACTCTTTCGACTCAGCTAAGCTCTTCAGGTAGGATGTCACGGGCCCCTGATTCAAAGCGTGCCGTATTTCTTGTTGGGAAAGTGGTAAACCTCCCGTATTAATTCTTTTGAAAATGTTGAACTTCACCTCGGGAGGAGTGCCTTTTTCGACCAAATATACGGTCACTTGTGTTTCCTCAATCCGGCGTTGGTAGTTTCTAGGCAAATCACTGTATTTAAATCCATGGAACTGAATCAGAAACTCTAGATCCTGCAATGCCATTTTGTTAAGAACGACGAAATCTCTAAGGGTAGAGAGTCTTTGTAGCCCGTCAACTACCAGCCAGTTGTTTTCTTCCGTCGCATCCATGTAAAAAGCCGGAAGGGGAATCCGAATTAGAAGAGACTCAATCAACCGAGATTTCGCCGTTGCCCCCCAAACCTCACCTCGTTGAAAGTCAGGGGCTAGATCTATCTCGTTCTCACGTAACCGTTTCATGAGCGTGTCGAGGCTCATTTGCTTCGTGAGGATATTTATTAGACTTGGATTGAACGGCTTAGTGATCCCAGCTTCCTCATATTCAGTTCCATCAGACGTTGGCTCGATGTCCACGTCGGCAACGTCCTCTTTGCTCTTCTTATTGTCTTCTCCTCTTCTCATGATACTCACTCTCCACGGTTAGTATTTGGAGCTGAATCGTGAGGATAATTGTTGTTTTTTCAGGATAACTGTAATTTCTCAGGTTGTCATTGAAGAAATGAGCAGAAGAAAAGGGGGGCAGGTTGAGCTAGACCGGTTTACCTGGACACTTTCAGGCCTAAGGAGACGAAGGGCTGCTGTATCGTTGAGATGGGTTTCCCCCTGAAACTCAGGGTCTACTTGGACGTATGGTTCCTTGTTAACAACAGGGGTTTTGACGTTGTCGCGATCGTCCAACAAGAATAAGGAGCCAAGAAAAGGGGGAGGAGCCTGACTGAAGCGGCCTTCTTTGCTTTATTTTTCCTTCGGGCATTCCAGTAGCTTTGGACGGCGGCTTGCAGTCTCTTGTCGATGTTCAAGCGCTGCCTCCATCGTGCGAGCGTTGATTCCATACAGATCTAACGCCACTTGGGTTGCGCGCGGCCTGT
>JBDTPK010000418.1:0-3494 GCA_039932735.1 Nitrospirota bacterium | reverse complement strand
CGCTCGTTCTTCAGGCATCCGAGTGTCGCCTATATTTCTGACTTATGAGTAAGGGACAGTAAAAGCGGACTGGCATTCAAAGTCTTGACATGTTACCCGGGAATGGCCTGACGAGAGAGGACCGGCAAACGCAGGGTAAAGACCGAGCCTTTGTCGACTTGGCTTGTAACCGAAATTGTTCCCCCGTGGGCCTCCGCGATTTCCTTGACGATGGGCAGCCCAAGTCCGGTACCACCGGCATCCTTCGCTCGTGCCCAATCGGTCCGATAAAACCGCTCGAAGAGATGAGGAAGATGCTCCGGCTCGATTCCATGGCCCGTATCTTCAACAACCACCGCAACCCCTTCTCCAGCCGCCTGTAAACGGACAGTCACGGTTCCCCCAGGCGGCGTATAGTGCAGCGCGTTATCGAGTAGATTGATCAGCGCTTGCTTCAGCCATTGTGCATCGCCGAGGATGAAGGGGACTGATTGGGGTTCAAACGCCAAGGTGATTCGGCGGTCATCGGCGAGCAGAGTCAGCTCATCCAGCATATCTTGAATCATCGGTTCCAAGGCGAATGGCACGAGGTGAACAGGAGGCTTGCCGCTTGTGAAGTTCGCGAGAGTCAACAGGGAACGCGTGAGAGCAATGAGCCGTCCCACCTGCTCAAGATTGTTAATGAGGGCTTCGCGATATTCTTCAGAGGTTCTGGCTTTCATCAGGGCCACATCTAAGTTGCCCTGCAAAATGGTCAGGGGAGTTTTCATTTCGTGGGCGGCGATGTCGCAAAACCTCCGCTGAATTTCACCGTTTCGTTGGAAGCGGTCCATCACGGAATTGAACGCCTGGGTGAGTCGTCGGAACTCCTGATAGGGTGAATCCAGAGTGAATCGCTTCCCCAGATCGGCTTCGGACATCGTTTCGGCGCCAGTACTCAACACCTCGATCGGGGTCAGCACTTGCCTGGCCAGCCATCCACTGCCCACCCAGGCGACGAGAAGGATGATCCCGGACCCAAGGGTCAGTAGAATCGCAAGACCCTTACGTGTCTCCTGGTATAGGACTAGGGATGTTTCAGCCTGCAGCACGTACCGCACCTGCCCTTGCCGTTGCACAGAAATAAACACACGGCGAACAGCCTGAGCATCGGTCGTCTGACTGGTTTCAAACACTGGCGCCCCGCGACGGACTTGTTCGACCAGATCATTGGAAAGCGACTGCTGCGCCGACGCGTTGGGGGCTTTCCACACAAGCCGACCATCCAGAGAGAAGATCCGAAGAGAATGGGTGACTTCCTGCAGTTCGTGTGGGTCCTTGTTGTTCCCGCCCACCTCAGCAGCCAGTGCACCGTCCTCACCTGAACTTTCGATGATGTTGGGGTACTGCTCAACAATTTTGGCCAGCGCCTCCGCCAACCCTAACAGGCGGTTATCCACAAAACGGTGCAACAAGGCGTCGCCCCCGGCGTAGGTCAGAACAGAAAAGACCAGGAGCAGCGCTGCCATCAGAATGAGCGCAGACCGACGGATCAACCTATGCAGTGACTTCATACGACCGGTTCCGTCTCTTCCAACATGTACCCCGCGCCGCGTACCGTGGCAATTAGCTGTGGTGAAAAATCTCGATCGATCTTCGCGCGCAGAGCCCGAATATGGGCGTCCACAATGTTCGTCATGGGGTCAAAGCTGATGTCCCACACGTGTTCGATGATGGCTGTTCGTGTCAACACTCGGTTCTTGTTTCGCAAGAGGAACTCAAGCAAGGCATATTCTTTATTCGTCAGTGGGATTTCTTGCCCTGCCCGCCACACGCGGTGAGAGGCCGGATCCAACTCCAGATCTGCTGCTTTGAGACGGATCAATTGTTGTGGCCCTCCACGGCGCAGCAAGGCACGGATTCGAGCCAGCATTTCTGCAAAGGCAAATGGCTTCGGCAAAAACTGATCCGCACCGATATCGAAACCTGAGATCTTGGCCTCCAGGGTATTGCGCGCGGTCAACAGCAAGACCGGAGTCATGTTTCCCGTGGCCCGGACACGGCGACAGAGCGTAAGGCCATCAAGCTTGGGTAACATGATATCGAGGATCAAAAGATCGTACGGATTCCCCAACGCGAGTTCCAACCCTTCTTCGCCATCGGCGGCAAAGTCCACTGCATACTGTTCTTCCTTCAACCCTTTGCGGATGAACTGCGCAAGGTTCAGATCGTCTTCGACCAGCAAGATTCGCATCGTTCCCTTCTTCCTCTCAGCTGAGCGACCGGCAAGAAGATTGATCAGGCATCGACTAACAGGATGCCGAAAAAGTCCACCACTCGCGTTCTCGCGTTGCTCAGAGGCTCAACGTACCGAAGCACACGGCTTGCCTCTTCGCTTGCTGGGGCCTTGATGGTTGGCGTTTTTGAGCATCCTGAGATTTTTGAAGCCGTCGCCCTGTCTGTCATCTTTTCGCCGTGTGTTTATGTGTAAACCGAGGTTTCCCGCCGCCTGCTGAGCGGATGTCTGACCCGACACCATTATGACACCTCTAATGAGGCCGGTCACTCTCGGAGCCGGCGGAATGCCGTCGGATTTTCAGGAACAGTTTCAGTCGACCGCCCTGACCCGCAGCTTTCTCACCCACCCAACCCCGAGCGCGTTGAGACGCGCTCTTGTCCCAAGCGAGCACATTCTTATCATGCGCGTTCCGCGAGCAGGAGGACGACCAGATATTCCTCCCTCCTTTGTTTGACTTCGCCTTCCCCGCCCTCCTAGAATCTCGCCATGGATTCCTCCTTCGTGCATCTCCATCTCCATACGCAATTCAGCCTCCTTGACGGCGCAAATCAAATCGAGCCGCTTGTCCAACAGATCAAAGCCTTTGGCCAGCCGGCCGTTGCCATGACCGACCATGGCAACATGTTTGGGGCCATCGAATTCTACCGCAAGGCCAAAGAGGCAGGGGTTAAACCCATTATCGGCTGCGAGGCATATATGGCGCCAGGTAGTCGCTTGGCTGCTAAAGACAGTGGCCTCGCCAACAACGACTACTATCATCTGATACTCCTGGCTCGAAACCTGACCGGCTATCAGAATCTGATTAAACTAGTCAGTAAAGCCTATCTTGAAGGGTTTTACTATAAGCCGCGGATGGATAAGGAAATTCTGAAAGAACATCATGAGGGCCTCATTGCTCTCTCTGGCTGCCTAAGTGGGGAAATCCCCTACCTCATCGGCCAAAAAGATATGGCCGGCGCCATGGCTGTGGCGGGGGAGTTTCAGGAAATCTTCGGGAAGGAACATTTCTACCTTGAGGTACAGGCAAATGGGCTGGACCACCAGCGAGTGGCTAATAGCGGCCTGCTCGAAATCGCAAAGACCATGGACATTCCGCTGGTCGGTACCAACGATTGCCACTACCTCAAGAAAGAGGATTTTCGGCCGCACGAGCTGATGCTCTGCCTGCAAACCGGCAAGACGATCAGCGACCCGAATCGCATGAAGTTCGATACGGATCAGCTCTATGTAAAATCGA
>JBDTPK010000417.1:0-3496 GCA_039932735.1 Nitrospirota bacterium | reverse complement strand
TGTGCAGACGGAGAGTGGAACCGCTCACAGAGCGGGTACCTTCTGAGGGACGAGGCCGCTGATGCCAAGTCTTCGTCATGAAGAAGACCGGCACAGCGCAACGGAGGAGCAGGGGGCAGAACACAAAGGAGGTGAGAACATGACAATGACCAAGAGGATGCGGTTCGCGTTGGCACTGATGGTGTCGGCCCAGATCGCCATGACCTCGAACGCACAGGCGCAAATCTTGACCGGCGACGCCCGCCTCGCATGCGAAGCGCTGCTGTGCCTGTCAGCGGTGGGAAGCCCCCCAGGGGAGTGCAGCAAGGCGTTAGCCAAGTACGAAGCGATGAAAGCCCAGCTGTGGTTCAATCCACTGGCCGTGTACAACTTCCTGAAAGGGTGTCCGAAGCAGTAGTGTGCTCGGAGTAGGAGAATCGGAACGACGCGGACGGGTGCTCCTGCGTGCCGCGCTGGACAGACGGGTCAACGGCTGGCTAAGCCCAGCTTATCAAAGATCTGCCGAGTTTGGTGCCGTTGGCGCTGGTGAAGAGGAAATGGCTACTTTTGATCGTCCTCCACTGCCAACGTGATGCTGCGCATTTTACGCAGCGACTCTACGATGGACCGGTCTGTCCCTGTGCCGATGGGCCGAGCCCACCTTGCCCCACTGGCCAATACTGCGCGTCCTTTGCGCGGAGGCGAAGCACATGCCATCGCGTCACGTACGGCACGGAAATTCAGGGGACGACGCGTGTGCGTACGTTCTTAGCCTTCGCCTGTGGGCGCGTTGACGCAAGACCAGCCGATGTCCCTATCGCGAGGATAGTATGAGTCTCTTGAATGCGAGAGCCTGGGAAGAGGATCTCCTGCCTTGGACACTGGGGTGAGCATGCAGCCCACATCGTTTTAAAGGAGTTGCGATCGATGAAACTTCCCGTCTGTACTTCTGAGGGCCTTCCAGAAGCCGAGTGTCCCATCACCGATGGCGAGTCGAGGATCGACCGTCAGGCCCCGGCGCTTCAAGTCCAGCAACACCTTCTTTCAGGATTCCTCAGATTCACAGAATCCGTCGATGAGCGCATCTTGGACCTCGCCGGAACCCCCTGGATTCTTCCGCGCTACTTCCGCATTGTTGTTCATGCGGCGTCGTCACTCCTTGCAAAAGGTAGATGATCTTGGTCGAGCCCGTTGGGCTGCGGCTGGGGAGCCGGTGCTTTCCAGCTCTGTCTTGCCGAACGAACGCTTGACCGATCTTATATCTGTCTCCTTACTGATGTGTTGTGTGGACTCGTGATCCCCGACTTACCGGATTGTCACACTTTAGAACGACTCACAGAGTTTCCCTGTCTCCACTCCGCGCGGCCATCCGGTGTACTCAGGTCCCGTCGGTTGTCTTCGCGCGCTTACGTATAGGCCCAGGGCTTTTCCATCGGTCAGTCAAAATGTCGTGATCCTGGCAGTCGCCGCAGTTGACACAACGCCAGAGCGTCACCAGTGTGCCGGTGACATAACACTCCCGGGACGCCGTGCAGCCGGAGATTAGCAATCCGCCGCAATCCAAGCAGGAGTTACCGGGCGGAACCCATGCCTGGTCGCGTGGTTTCCGCTCCCGGTCTGCTGCCCCATGGGAGGCGTCGAGTGCCGGGAGCCGGGTCATGGTGCCGATCCGATCTCTCGGAAGTCCTGCCGCGCCGTCCCCTGGACCTGCGTGAAACAGGTTGGACAGTAGGTGTGCGTGAGCGCGAGATCGGACGGATTCACGCCATGGGTCTTGTGATATGTCCGCTGCGTGACCCAGAGCTCACGACCAGAGGAAAATCTCGTATCATCTCGAATGAGTCGGCAGACGCAACAGGCAGAGAGCAGCGTCGGGGCGATGAACGGCTCTCTCATCAGTACGGAAAACGCCGCACAAGTAGTCTGTATCATGTTGTCTCGAATTGCCACTTTCCCATACTTCCGCTCGCCGGAGATGCTCATCACTTTGTCCTGAGCCGTCAGTGTGACATCTTCTTTCTTCATGTCCGGTAGGTCCGCCTTGATGAGATATGCCTTGTCGTCCTGGCTGCCTTCTCGGCCTCGGTCCGAACAGCGGGCCGACCTAGAAAGGTCGAGAGGCGCTGCACCATCTCCTCCACATCCTTGAAGGGATTCCAGCGCGCATTCGGTTCCCATGGAGGTAACGTAGACAGACGAGAACCTCCTTGGGATTAAGATGGGACTGATCGGGGATAAGGCCGACCGTCACCCGGTTGCCGGAAGATCAGTGTATACTCATTGCTTCGGCTCAAGCCGTCGATGCCGAGAAACACTAAGTTCCACATCAGATTGGTGCATTGACACGTGTCGTCTTCGAGGTCGCAGGCACGGGTTCTGCGCACGATGTCGAACAATTGATCTTCCACAATTGTATGTTGTGCCATCCTCCACCCTTCGGGGGAACAGAATGCACTGCTGCAACTCCACGGATTGCCGTTAGAGATGCGGATCGGGAATGACACGCTCACATTCAACACAGCGCACCAGACCGGCGATGTGTTCCTCTTCCGTGACGCTGTCGGAGATCATGCGCCTGTGTGTACAGATGAGGGGCGGGCGCATTGGGAGAGTCTGTGAGACTCGTCCTGATTCTTCGTGGTTCACGATACACCTCCAGGACAGCACATAGGGTTGCGAGCGGATTTGCGCAACCGTAATTTTCTTGTCCCCGCAATGTACGCCACGGTAATGAGTCGGTTTTTGATATGCGGAAGTTAGCATGTCTCTCTAAACAAAACTGGTCACAATTGACCATCTTCAATCGGGAGTTTTTATTTATGTATGAAGTTTACGAGCGGGGGCTTACCTGAATTCACAGACGGTTTCTCGCGTTGTGCGGAGGTAGTCAGGAATCTGTCGATAGGTAATCTCCGAGCATCGTCATTCCACTCACACAGACTTTCAACTCCCAGTTGCTCCGCTTGTTTTGCAGTAGGGTTTCAAGTGCTCTTGCGGTGAGAAGCTGGCCCCATGTCAGCGGAAAGGTTGTGAGCGGTATTGATTAAGGAGACGTGTGAAAACGCTTGCGGAAAATTTCCGAGCAGACGTTTTGCGTGCGGATCATACTCCTCGGACAACAACCCTACGTCATTACAGAGGGCCAGGAGACGCTCGAATAACTGTCGCGCTTCCTGATGACGGCCGAGAAGCCAATAATTATCTGCCAGCCAGAAGGTGCAGGCGAGAAAGGCGCCCTCACCCGGAGGAAGGCCATCCACACTACGTGATGTTTCTGTCTGATACCGACGCACAAATCCGTCCTCGCACAGTTCGCGTTCGATTGCCTCCACGGTTCCCCGTACGCGTTCGTCTTCGGGTGGCAGGAAGCCCACGAGCGAAATCATGAGCAGACTCGCGTCGACCTCTTTTGACCCATAGTACTGAGTAAAGGTTTGCTGAGCCGGATCATACCCTTTCTCGCAGACCTCCGTATGAATCTCGTCCCGCAGTCGCTTCCAGCGATCCACGTCTCCCG
>JBDTPK010000416.1:0-3498 GCA_039932735.1 Nitrospirota bacterium | reverse complement strand
GCGCCGGCCTCGGAAACGGGAAAAGAATCGACGGAGACAGATCCCCCACATGACGCCGATTGCCGAGCATCCCGCCGGAGTCGCGACCCGCACGGTGCCCGGCCACTGGGAAGGCGGCCTCATCAAGGGAGCCCGCAATGGCTCGGCCGTCGGCGCAGTGGTGGATCGGACCACGCGTCTGGTCCTTCCGACACGAATGGAGGGAACGGATGCGAGAAGTGCCTGCCTCTGGTTCACGAAAAAACTGCGGCACGTACCCGCCCTGCTGCGGAAAACCCCGACCGATGCTCGAGGGAACGAGATGGCCAAGCACAAGCCGTTGGCCCAGCGGCTTGCGATCAAGCTCTTCGTTGCCGATCCGTACAGCCCGTGGCAGCGCGACACCAATGAGAACACCCATGGTCTGCTGCGCCAGTACCACTTGCCCAAGGGCACGGACTTGTCGGGTTATACCCAGCGTGAGCTGAATGCCATCGCGCATCGGCTGAATGCATGCTCACGAAAATGTCTGAGCTTCACCACGCCCTGGAAGTCTCTGCGCAACTGCGCCCTCATGCACCCGTTGCACTTGGAACTTGAAATCGCCCTGTATTATTCATCCCTCTCTTTGCTCTCTCGATTGAGGTGGCCACCGCTGTGTGACCCGTGGCACTATCAGACCATTGTCATGCTGGCATTGAGTATCCGTCCCCCACGCCCTGGTACGTCGCAGTAGGTCGGTCAGAAGAGCAACGAAACAAGTGATGAGCGACCACTTTAGGATTAGAGATGCACGCGTAAAATCATCTCCATCGATATGACCTCCAAGGCTGACCGCGAGACTTGGCAGAATGACGCCGACAATCACAGCCAAACTGGTCACAATACTTGGACATCCTTTCGCCATCACCGCGGCAAGCGGTACCGCAAGAATGATTGCGCCATAGCTGAAGCTATGATAGTTCGCCAGTAAAGTGGCTAATAGAAGCACTGTTACTTGCGCCGGGAACCTCGGATCTGAAGGATCCCAATCTCCTCGCCACGCAAGGGCTGTAAGAACGATCGTCAGAATCCCTAACCCTAGGACAACGGAAAGGCCCACAGTGTTAGGAATATGGGGCCAAATCCAAAGCACTAAAGACCGCCAGTTAATCATATGAAAGGCATCATACGACCGAAAGCCGACCATTTCCGAAAAGGCTTGAGGGTACGCTAGGCATGCAGGTAAGCCGGCAACCAGCACTGACCCTACCCATATCACCCCTCCCCCGAGAATTGCTCCTGCGACGGCATGCCATCGGCGCTTCCAGATCAAGAGCGCTCCCAAGAGGATCCCATACTGGGGCTTAATCAATAAGCAAGCAATCCACAGCCCGGCCCGAAAATCTTTTCCTCCTCGTAAAGACAGAAAGGCTTCTGCGACTGCACACGCGAGAAGAATCTGGGGTTGCCCGACGATCAGAGAGCATATAAGGGGATACGAGGCAAGGACCATGAGAGCGACAGACAAACGCTCCGCCTTCTTGAAAAACTGAGTCGCTCGCCAAGCCAGGTTCAAGGCAGCAAGGAGATTAAGACTTTCCCAAAGTAGAAAACCAACCGGCGGCGGCGGAATAGTGAACGGGGTGAATAACCATGCAAAGATAGGCGGATACGGCACATGCGCGGAAAACTCGCCCATATAGTCGTGCGCATATAAACTGAGAAGTTGTAGATGGATGTGGAGAAGTTTCTCTTGATTGTAGATTGCGCTTGGATCGGTGGACCACAGTGCTTTGGACTGAGTATGGTATAAGGCAAAATCGGTTCCCAACCACCAAAACAGGCCTGTTTGGCTGTAAATGGCCCATACCGGCCTAACCCATAGAATGAGCAATACCCCCAACAAGATCCACTGCAGTCCCCTCTGCTGTTTCAAGAAATGCTTCAGCCACGTCAGACTTTCACTTAGCTTATGTAACATTATCGAGCAAGACTCATATGCCCGTTTCAGACTTTTGTGCAAGTTATGGTGAAATGGGGGTACACATACAGGCGTTTCTTAGTCGTGGTGTTTATTCTGAAGCCGATGTGCGTCAAGATACGTTCCAGGTCAGTTGCTGCGACCTCATAGGTGAGCTCGTGCGATACTACCAAGTCATGGAGTTTATTAAATAAGCACCAAAACATTTGCCCAGCATCGATATCCTTAATGATGAATTTGGTTCCCGGCTTAATGCTGTCGAATATTTTTTGGAGGAATGACCTTTGCTCCTCCCTGGGAATATGGTGTAACACGTCGATCAGAAACAGGTGGTCGTAGTTACCTGGCCATTCGGGAAGTCTCCGGCCATCGTAGGATTCGATTCGAATCGAGATTTTCTGTGAATAGTGCTCCAGCGAGGACTGAGCAAGACTCACAAGCGAGGAACTCGTTTCAATCCCTCCTAAAGTTTTCGGCTTACAATACTCGCCAAGCAGCAACAAAAATGTCCCGGCACCGCAGCCGATGTCCAAGACGTGGGCACCCTGAGGCACTAGACATAGCAACTCATCATACGGACAAATATATGGCCGGTACACATACCTGACTCTATCGAAAAAACTCAGATGTCTCCCATGGTGCTTTTCCAGGAAGGCAACTAGTTCTCCGGGACTCTGGGTTTTTGCGTGTGACAATCCCTAGATTCTTTGTTTGCCATGAGTGGCAAATCGAATGTTAATGTTCTACCAATATTGCCGTGCGAAAGGCTGCCGCGGGTATTTATATCGGGCCCACCCCCACGCTCGGTATGTCATCAGTTCAAGTTCAGAGCATGCATGGCCACTCAACAAGACTCCCACATACTCCAATTGATCCAGGACTCGGCAAGACTTGTACAACCTTAGCTCCTTGGCTCTAACAGAATCCAGCACAATATAGTGCTCATCTATTCATTGGTGCACGCATGGATTTGAGAGGGTCGCGTGTCAGAAACGGGATTCTTGATCTGTGGCGAAGGCCCAACCGAGAGCGGCAACAGCGCCCAGTAGATGCCGATCGACCAAGATGGGATAGAACTTGCTCAAATAAACTCATGTCATACAGGCTAGGGATAGCTTTTACGCGCTGACGACCTTGCGGTGAACCCTATACCACTCGACGGTGCGGAGCAGCCCGACCTCAAGGGGAGTTGCGGCGTGCCATCCGAGCCTTACCTGAGACTCAGCTATATTGGCGACACGCTGCGGTTCGAGAGGTCTGTCAGGCAAGGCTCCGAACAAGGGCTGCACGGAAGGATTCATAATCGTGACCAGCTGTTTAACGATGGCGCGAACCGCCAACAGCGTACCGGAGCCCAAATCGAGCGTACATCCCTCAATGTTGGGCTTATGTGCGGCGGCAAGAAACCCCTCAATAACATCGTCGATATAGATCCAGTCTGCTCGCCACTGCCCTCTGGACAACTGGGGAGGATTCCCCTCCAGCAAAGACAAAATAATTGATGGAATCAGTTTTCGACTATCTTGTGCCGGCCCATAGGTCATATAGGGACGGAG
>JBDTPK010000415.1:0-3508 GCA_039932735.1 Nitrospirota bacterium | reverse complement strand
TGTACATCGACCTGGACGCGACTAAGCAGATCCCCTAGCTGCTGCTTACCCTGCTCCAGCCGCTGCATGGCCTCTTCTTTCGTGTGGGTCAGCTGCGCCTCCAGCGCCAGCGCCTGGTTCTCCAACGCATCTAACTTCTTGTCGAACGACGCCCTGAGTTCCTTCATTCGCGACATGGCACCCTCCTCTGTGTGATCGGTCAGCGCTGTCCGCTGCAGAGCTTGTACCGTTCCTCCGGGATGTTCTTCATATTCTGGAAGACGGTGTCTCTCTCCCCCACACTGGTTACCCGATCGATGCCGGGATAGAGCACCCGCTCTTCTTTCATATTATGGGTCCCCAGTAGATTCAACAATGCCTGTTCTGCGTCATCGCTGTCTGGATTCTGCTCCGCCACTCTGCCATGAATGGCTTCGAGCTGCTGCTCGATCTGACGATGCTCGGCCCGCATCACGGACGTCGCTCCGCCTTCGGTGATGCCGGTCTCCTTCTCCCACAAGGGAAACAGCAGATCTTCTTCCCACACAATGTGACGCTGTAAGCCGAGCTTGAATGCGGTGAACGCGTCCTTGGCCTTGGAAAAGTCAGACCGTTTCAGCTGTTGAAAGGTCTTGAACAAGTCGTCCAGCCGGTCATGGTCACGTCCATAGAACTGGCTAATGGTGTTCTGTTCACTCATGATGCCTCCATCCACTACCAATAGGTACATGTGAGTCGCTCATCGATGAATCGTCGAGCGAGATGACGAAAAGGCTCAGAACTCTCAGCATCATCCTGGCGCATAAAGGAACTCAATGCGGCTTATGCTGATGCTCATGACCATGTCCATCGTCCACTTTCTTTCCCGCACGGGAAGACTTTGGCTTCAACGGCGTAAACTTGGCGCCATAGGCATCCTGTCCCGCCAACTTGATGAAGACCACGATCACTGTATCTTTAGTGACCTGAAACTCGCCGCCCCCCGTAAACATGTTCTGTTGTGACGGCTCCAGTGTCACCGTGACCTTGCTCCCGGTCTTAGCCTGTTGAATATTCGCCTTCCCCTCTCCGCCATCGGTCTTGATCCCTTGCCATTCGTGATCGGTCACATGCAGGACCAACTCTCCGTCCTTTGCAAGAAGCTCGAGGTGATAGGGGCCTGCCGCACGGACTTGCCCCCCATGCGGCGAGGGCATCGCATCCAGAGATGCATCGGTGTGGGCCCACAGAGGCTGACACATCATCAGGGTTGCAGCAATCACCGCAGCGATCATCGACGTCTTCATTGTTTCCTCACAAGACAAATGAAAATGGCAGGGGAATCTTCAAAAGCATCGTAACCCACATTCTTTATGAACGCACGTCCAGCAATGGCCATCGTAAGGCGAGCGGTGCGGGGAATCTTCCCTCCAACCAAAGCTAACGGACTTTTTCAGCCTCCTGCTCTCCACTCGTCTCGCACCAATAGCCCAGCCTGCCGGCATACGTTCTCGATAAACTGTCATGATTAACACGAGTTAACGTAACGAAGACCATGCCATAAGATCAACTCGAATATTTTGACAATCGTCTTAAATTGACAAGGGAGTGAGAGGTTCCTCATCGAAGAGGGAAAACCGCTGGGGCATTCGGTCTGATAGGGTGGATGGCCTGAGGCAAAAGGCGACAGAGGAGTGGGGGCTGGCCGGCCTTGCAGCCGTCGTTTCCGCATATCCACATTACTGAGCCGATCATCAAATAGTGCGATGCGCAAAGGTATACGCACGCATGTCGCGCGGTCTCATCAGTATGTCTGATGGTTCAACGAGAAATCGCATGGCAGCTTTCCCTCCGAGGTCAAGGCGGGGACCTACAAGCCCGCGCTGCTGCGGCAATTGGAAGACGTGGTCGCCCGCCTCATCGACAGACCGCCGCACTCATCCACATCCGCGAGACACGAGACAGACCCGCAGTAGGCTGAACACATCCACCGGCGCGGAAAAGGTTATAGATGGTGCGGGCTGCTTCGATTTGATCCTGTGGCACCCCTCGGACGCATGATCGCCTTGTCAGTCGCCACGTCAGGCCTTTAAGCAGTAATAGAGCCCCAACCACTAGCACCACACTCGATGTCATCCTGACGCGACTGGTCATAGCGGACGATCCTTCTTACTGCGAGGTGAAGACAGACGGGGAGACCGTGTGACCACGCCCTCCCCGCCAACATCTATACTGTTGAGCTTACTTGGTTCGATGTTTGTGGCCGACGGACTTTGGGTGACCGACCACTCCTGTGGGCCATCGCTCCATCCGGCCAGAGATGGGAGATGATCCCGTCCGTCCGAGCCGCAACTCCGGCAACTTCCTTCGCTTGGGCTTTCGGCATATCGAGAATCTGGACACGACCGGTGGCAATATCTACCTCGTGGTCATGCTAGTACTTGTTCCGGTCTTTCAGCGGGACTTCCTTCCGCGAGACGGGCTTGGCTACGAAATACTCGACATCCGTGAGCCGCGCTATTGGGATCGGTCGATTCAAACAACAGACGTTGCAGGACTTCCTGAGAAATTCCCTTGCAGTAATGGTGATAGGGGCCATGCACGGTGCCATCTTCAAATGTGTGCGGGGCCATGCATGGATATTAAAGCCATCCGTCGGGCTCGGCTTCTTTCCGCTGCCGGAGCAGCGGCGGTGTCCTAGGCCAACGCAATTCCCGTGGAGAACACCGCGAAACTCAATACCGACGCTATAGTCCGCGCCCGAATCATGAAGACCTCCTTGGATGAGAGTGCAAGGGCTCTCGACCTCATTTGTTGAGGCCGAGAAGGCCCTGCATAGTGGAGTGATTTTGGGAGAGACACAAGAAGGCAAAGGATTCGACTGATTATTTGGCGTCGCACGATCGCGCATCCGACTCTCGTGCCGTCCCCTCCCGTGGGGGATAAAGACCTGAGGAGGGCTTTCACTCTTTCACAATCACGCCGCAGGCGATGCGGGGTCCGCCCGGCGCATCCTTTGTCGTCGGATCCGGCAGGTACTTATCGTCGAACTCATGGATGATGAAGGCGCTCCCGTCCGTATCAAAGATGGTGTTGAGCCCTTCGGACAGAGTGACCCGACTCGTGATCGTATACAGCGACCCTTTCCGGTCGTCGTTGACGGAGAGGTTTTGGAGATCGCCGAGATGGTAGGGGTGGTTCCCTAATCCGGGCGTAACGTTCGCGTCCGGATTGATTGTCGCATCGACATTTCCGTCATAGTGCCCCTTGGCCGCTGCGAAGGGCTCGCAGTTGCCGACCTCGTGAATGTGAATCGCATGGCGTCCCGGCTTCAGCTTGCTGTCCGGCGTGCCGGTGAGCGTCAACTTGATCCTGATGCGCCCTTCATACTTCTCATAGAGATCTGCCTGTCCCGTAATGCCGGGGCCGGCGATGATCGCCTTCGCGTGCATGGGTTTCTCGAGCTTGGCCGTGTAATAGGACGAGCAGCCAGCAAGCGGCACGAGTGCCGACACCACAATTGCAGTTCCCACAAGTATCCGATTCATGC
>JBDTPK010000414.1:0-3512 GCA_039932735.1 Nitrospirota bacterium | reverse complement strand
TCCTAACTGGTGCGATACTTGTGCTGAAGGTGCGCTATCGAGCTCGGAGCGGGTAAATAATGGCGGGGCAGAGGCCTGCTGGTAAATCAACTTGACAACCTTCTTCCTTGTCTCCTACAGTGCCCTCCACATTGTGACTCCTGGGTAAGGGAAGAGGGTGTAAATCCCTCGCGGTCCCGCCGCTGTCAATGGGGACGAAACCCGTGATTGCCACTGTCCGATTCGTGGATGGGAAGGCGCGGGGAGTAGGGTGAACCATGAGCCAGAAGACCTCCTAGGACAGTTGACCGACATTCCCTCGTGGGCTGGGGAATTGGCGAGGATGAGATGCGGGAGCAATCCTCAGGGTCTGTCGAGGCCTTGGGGATTTTTATTTGAATTCTGCACGGCATAGTCGATGGTGGGCTGGGCTGCTGATCGGCGCAGTCGTGCTCATCGGTGCGACAACAATTTTTGCGAATACAGACGATGGGAAGTCGGGCATGACACGTCGACAGCAAGGTATTCTCACCGGTATGCCGTTCATGACACACGTTTCTGCGCGCGCCTATGTTGATGATGCCGGTCGGCGCATGTACATTGCGAAGCCTCCATCGAGGATCGTCTCACTGGCCCCCAGCATCACCGAAATGCTCTTTGCGATGGGGGCGGGAGAGCAACTGGTCGGTGTCACGGATTTTTGCGACTATCCCCCTGAGGTCCTTCAGAAGCCAAAAGTGGGATACTCGAATCCGAACTTGGAATTGTTGGTGGCACTCCAGCCTGACCTGGTGGTAGCGCCCAACGATTTTCTCAAGCCTGATGTCATCGTCAAGCTTGAACAGCTGAAGATCCCCGTGTTCATCATGGCCGACAAGAATGTGGAGGGGATTTTTGTCCATATCCAAACGCTTGGACGCATCGTGGGGCGGTCGTCGAAAGCCGATACGATTGCGATGCAGCTTCGACAGCAAGTGACCGTGATCCAACAGCGCATCAAAGGAATGGCTCCAGTGCGGGTGCTCTATGTGTTGAATAGCCAGCCTCTGATCACCGTCGGCCCCGGAAGCTTCATCGACCAGCTGATTAGAATGGCCGGGGGGATCAACGTGGCCGAGAAGAGCGCCACTCCCTATCCACGGCTCAGTATGGAGTCTGTGCTCCAGGAGGATCCGGAAGTATTGGTATTTCCTGTCGGCAAGGCAGAGGGTATTTCTGAAAGTGAACAGGAGGCCTGGCGTCAGTGGTCGACGATGGCGGCGGTCAAACAGGGCCGGCTTCACCAAATTTCCGCTGATTGGCTTAACCGGCCTGGTCCACGAATTATCCAAGGGCTTGAATCGCTTGCGGTCATTTTACATCCGGACAGTGTGACGAGTGGCCGAGCTGAACGGCAACCTGAATAGCGTATGCCAGATCTTGTTTCACCTTGGGCACAGCCCGGCGCAGTGTTGACCGTTCATCGATGGATGGCGGTGATCGGTGGATTACTGCTAGCCTGCGTGGCTGTGCTGGTGCTCTGTCTGCAATTCGGCGCTACGTCGGTCGGCATGGGAACAGTTGCCACGGCGATTGCACATCTGCTGCGAGGGGACGAGGCAAGCGCGTTAAGCCTGGGGACGTCCGAGATCATCATGGTTCAGATTCGTTTTCCACGAGTGCTCATGGGGTTTTTCGTGGGAGCCAGTTTGGCGGCGGTCGGCGTGACGCTTCAAGCGCTTCTCAGAAATCCCCTCGCAGACCCCTACGTGCTGGGCGTGTCGAGCGGCTCCGCGTTGGGTGTTTCGCTGGCTATCCTGTTTGGCATCGGCTCGACCTTTATGCTGTTGCCGGTGTTGCCGCTCTTTGGGTTTGCCGGAGGACTCTTGGCACTGCTGTTGATCTATCGATTGGCGCAGTCAAAAGGCCGGTTGCCGGTTCATAGTTTGCTGCTGGCGGGCGTCATTCTGAATGCCATTTTGACGGCCTTTATCATGTTCATCACGTCGATCATGGAGCCGAATCGTTCAGCGGGACTGATGGCGTGGTTGATGGGATCGCTCACGGCGCCGGGCTATCCAGCATTGGGCATCTTTTTGATGTACGTCGTGTGTGTTCTCGCGGTCCTCATGCACAAGGCTCAGTTGTTAAATGTCCTCACATTGGGCGAGGAAACGGCTCGTTCACTGGGCGTGAATACCGATGGGACGAAGAAACAGCTGTTTGTCCTGACGGCATTGCTGACCGGCGCCATTGTGTCGGTGAGTGGCATGATTGGATTCGTCGGGATGGTCGTTCCTCATGCCGTGCGGTTGCTCATCGGATCGGACCATCGACTATTACTTCCCGCGTCGGCGTTAGTGGGAGGTATGTTTCTCGCTGTGGCCGATACGATAGCCCGGACGATCATGGCTCCCGCGGAAATTCCGGTCGGAATCGTGACGGCGCTCGCCGGTGGACCGTTCTTCCTCTATATCCTCCTCTGGCGAAAAGAACGGATGTTGTGAGATGACGATCGACATGATGGGAACAGCGCAACCCTGGTTGCCGGTCGACGCGCGTGCCATTGAGGTTGAAGGCCTGTCCTTTCGTTATCACACGATGGAGGGGCACGGGAGACTGTGGACGCTGGATCATCTCTCGTTCCAGGTCGATGCCGGAGAAATTTTGGGCATTGTTGGGCCAAATGGGTCAGGGAAGTCGTCGCTGTTGAAAGTGCTGTCTGGTCTCTTGCCTGCAGGCGAAGGCGATGTTCGTCTGGGTGGCCTTTTGCTCGGAAAACGGAGTCAGCCCGAAGTCGCGCGGTTAGTAGCAGTCGTGCCACAGGAGTACGCACAAGTCTTTCCATTTACCGTGGCCGAGACGGTGTTGATGGGGCGGTTCCCCCATCGGACTGCGCGTTGGTGGAGCATGGGAATCGGAGACGAAACGGCGGACGACCTCGCTTGTGCGCACCAAGCCATGGTCGATACCGATGTCCGGTCGCTGGCCGATCGGCTGGTGCCAGACCTATCTGGAGGTGAACGGCAGCGGGTGATGATCGCCAGAGCGTTGGCGCAAGAACCGAAGATCCTCCTGCTCGATGAGCCGACGGCATTTCTCGACATCAATCACCAGATTGAGATTTGTTCGCTCGTTTCCAGGCTCAAGGCTGAGCGAGGATTGACGGTCGTGTTGGTATCGCACGATCTGAATGTCGCGAGCCAATACTGCGACCGTGTGTTGATGCTCAAGGAAGGTCGGCTCTGTCGTATCGGCTCACCCGATGAGACGATTCGCCCGGATGTGATTCGGATGGTTTACGGATGCGATGTGGTCGTCGATGCTCATCCTCAAACGGGCCGCCCGCGAGTGACGATGCCGGTGGGATTTGCTCAAGAGTAGATGGAGATTTCGCAGGAGGCTCAAAAAGGCCTTCCAGCAGTGAGTGAAGGGCCGAGGCGTACCCTCTGAGGTACGTTGAGGATGTGAACGAGCGAGAACACTGCTGACGGGCTTTTTGAGCTTCCTGCTAGGCAGCCAGGGTCATGTCCCCGGCTCGGCTGTAGTGTGCA
>JBDTPK010000413.1:0-3539 GCA_039932735.1 Nitrospirota bacterium | reverse complement strand
TGCCTGGTGTCGGCAAAACCACGCTGGCACATAGCTTGGCCCGATCGCTGGACTGTTCGTTCAAGCGGATTCAATTCACCAGCGATCTCTTGCCTTCCGACATCGTCGGCGTTTCCATGTTTAACCGGCAAAAACAGGTGTTTGAGTTCATACGAGGTCCGATTTTCGCTAACGTCGTGCTGGCCGACGAGATCAATCGCACCACGCCGAAGACCCAGAGTAGTCTCCTGGAAGCGATGAGTGAAGCGCAGATTTCCGTCGACAATCAGACGCATCCGCTTGAACAACCTTTTATGGTCATCGCCACGCAAAACCCTGCGGAGTATCACGGGACGTTCCCCCTTCCTGAATCCCAACTCGATCGGTTTCTGATGCGTCTCTGTATTGGATATCCCGCGCCGGAGGAAGAGAGGAAGGTGCTCGACCGTCCCTATTCGTTGCACCCCGCTGACACACTGGAAGCGGTACTGTCGGCTCACGAAGTATTGGGCTTGCAGGCCCGGGTGGATCAGGTTCACATGGAAGAGAGTCTGACGGACTATCTGCTCGCGATCGTACAAGCTACCCGTCAAAGCGAGCTCTTATCCCTGGGAGTCAGCACACGAGGAGCGCTGGGGCTGAGCAAAGCGGCCAAGGCGTTGGCGGTCGTCCGCGGACGCGATTATTGTCTCCCCGACGACATCAAAGAATTGGCGCCGATCGTGCTGTCCCACCGCGTCATGCTGAAGCGGACCCACGGCATGAGAACGCAGAGCTTCGAACAGGTGGAGCGTATGGTGCTCGACATTGTCGAGACCGTTTCCGTTCCTGTCTAGGCAGGCTTAGATGGATGTTCCGCCCAACTGGATACCCTACGAGCGTGAAGCACCTACTTTTCACCCTTCGTGCCTCCCCAGCCTTCTCTTTCGTCCGGGGCCTATCCGGGCGGCGGTCAATTCGTCTCACATCTGAAGGGACGAAGTTTTTGCTCTTCACGTTCGGGATCGGACTCGCCGCCATCAACACCGGTAACAATCTGTTT
The DNA here is from genome assembly GCA_039932735.1 of Nitrospirota bacterium. GTDB lineage: Bacteria > Nitrospirota > Nitrospiria > Nitrospirales > Nitrospiraceae > Palsa-1315. Next base: position 2,518 of record JBDTPK010000413.1, on the reverse strand, counting down.
TACCTACTCTTCGCGATGATGCTCAGCCTGATCGTGATATCCGGATTGCTCTCGGAGCACTGCCTTCGGCGATTAGAGTTTCGTCGGCATGTGCCCGATCTCATCATCGCCAATGAGCCAACCACCCTCACCCTCTCCGTCACGAATCGCAATCGACACCTGCCCAGCTTTTCCCTTCACTTCTTCGATGTCGTTGAGGGCCGAGATGTCGACCGAGGTCTCGCGATCCATCTCCTGCCTGCACAGAGTTCCGTCCTCCTGTCCTATCCACTCCTTACCACAACACGGGGGTGCGTCCGGCTTGAAGCCACCCGGGCTCAAACACTGTTCCCCTTCGGCCTGTTTCTCAAGAAAGGGCTCTACCCCGCGGACACGCATGTGCTCGTCAGCCCCCCCATCAAGCCGCTCACCTTGCGATTCGTCGATGAATTAGTCAGTGAAGGGCAGGGAGAGTCCATCCTACGACGAGGAAATGGGACCCAACTCTACAACCTTCGTCTGTATCAACCAGGCGATGACTCCAGAGCCATCCATTGGATGACTACGGCCCGCACATCTCAGCTGATCGTTCGGGAAACCGAAGCAGAGGATCAACGACGCATCACCGTCGTCCTCTCAATCATCGTGCCTGAAGAACTCGATTCCCTCTTCGAGCGAAGCGTGACGTTCGTGGCATCACTGGTTTCGCAACTGACAGAGCGAGCCTATCCTGTGCGACTGATCGTAGGGACAGAAGACTCAGGACTTGGGTCAGGGTCTTCCCATCTCCTGGCGATGTTGCGCCTGTTGGCGTTGTGCAAACGGCAGTCACCTGAAACTGATGCGATCGCCTACCACAGCGAGCTCCCCCCGCTCGCCTACGAAGATGAGGGGGGCTACACGGTAGCGGTCGTACCCTGGTCGGACCAGGCGGTATCTGCAACCACGCTGCAAGCCGATCGGGTGCTCCATGCCGAGCAACTCGAAGAATTGACACATGCCTTTTGATCAAGCCCTTGCCCTCAGCTCCATCCTCCTTGCCGCCACAGCGTTTAGCGGGCTCGTGCTCGCGCAGAGTATCCCTATTTGGCTCGCCCTCCCCTCAGCGATCATCCTCGTCATCTCGCTGTTTCACGCACGAGGAGGTCTGTTCATTCGTCGGACGATGGCTCAGGTCAGCGCCTCGCCAGCCCTGTGCAATGTCCTCCTGATCGGCGCCTTTCTCATATTGCTGATCGATCTCACCGTGGTATCACGAGACCTTCTCCCGGCCGGCATCCACTTTCTAGTCGTACTGCTGGACATTAAGTTGCTCACCCTTCAACAGCGACGTGATTTTCGGCATCTATACGCGATTAGTCTCATGGCCATCCTGGCTTCCGCGGCGCTTACGACAGATGCGTGGTATATCCCGATTTTTCTGCTGTATCTGCTCGCGGCTGTCTGGACACTCTTGCTGTATCACCTGACCCAAGAAACAGGCGAAACCTCTGCCGTCGCCACACCCTCAGGCACGACAGCGTGTCACACGATATTTCCAAGCCGCATCACTCACCGCTTCTTTTGGTTGACGAACGGAACCGCCGTCGTGGCGATTGCTCTGACGCTTACAATTTTCTTTCTCATCCCTCGTATTGGTGCGGGCATACTTCAGAAGACAAGCGGGGAGGCACTGCGGACGACGGGGTTTTCCGAGCGGGTCGATCTGGGGACGATCGGGTCTGTCAAACAAGATCCTCAGATCGTGATGCGGGTTGAATTGCCGGACCAGCTTTCGATTGAAAAAGATCGCCTCTATCTGAGAGGGCTTGCGTACGATCAGTATAATGGACGATCATGGAACCAGAGCGAAACCAGTCGACGCGCGTTGAGTTTTGTGGCTGAAGAGAAAACATTCCTCGCTCGCCCACCCGGCAGCCGTCCTCCAGCCAACCTGTCTGTGCCGATTCGTCAAGATATCCTGCTTGAAACACTCGATACGGCAGTCCTGTTTGCCGCACCATTCGCTGAACGTGTGAGCGGCGAGTTTCCCAGCATACAGACCGATGCCATGGGTGGACTCTATTTGCCATTTCCTCCTTCTTCCCGCATCAGATACTCCGTCACTTCTCAAGCTCCACGGCTCATCCCGGATGAAAGAACCGCATCGACCCTGATCTACCCCGACTCAATCCGTTCCCACTATCTTCAGGTTCCCGTGGGATCACAGCAAGTGGCGTACTTAGCGCATCGTGTCACCCAACAAACCACGACTCCATTCGGGCGAGTGGTCGCAATCCAGCAACATCTCTTGGAGAATTACCGCTATAGCCTTGAAAGCGACACGGCCACGCTCAGTCATCCGCTGGAGGAATTCCTTTTCACGCGAAAAACAGGATATTGTGAACACTACGCAACCGCTATGATCGTGATGCTGCGAACCGTAGGCATTCCCGCTCGGCTAGTTACAGGGTTTTTAGCTACAGAATGGAACGAATATGGAGACTATTTCACCGTGCGCCAGCGAGATGCCCATGCCTGGGTCGAAGTCTACTTTCCT
>JBDTPK010000412.1:0-3546 GCA_039932735.1 Nitrospirota bacterium | reverse complement strand
AAGAGGCCATTGAAGCGGTGGTGAACGCATCCGCTATCTCCCGCCGATTCCCCCGACGAGTCAAGCCCTTTGTTAGTTGGGAATCTCCACGGCTCATGGGTTGATCACGCGGCCTCTTTCACGGACTCGATCTGCGTTGCTTCAATCTTCAGTTCGCGCTGCCCCGCCAATCGAACCGTCCCCGGATTGCTCCCGTGGCGCACCCCAGGGCTGCCGTCTTGCCTGGCGTAGCGAGTCCCGGCCAGGGCCTCGACCTCCTCATCAAGGAGGATCTGCACGTGCATCAGGCCCCGCGGCACGAGCGACCGAATCAGCTCCACCTTGGTGTCCAGGTCCATGGCCGCGTACGTGTCGCGACGGATCACCTGGACCTCTCCCAGCACCCGAGATTTTCCTTTGGGGAAGTACTGGCGCAACAACCCGTTCGTGTTTACATTGGGGCCGCGCCGCCACGTACTGTACGGATCGGCAAAGAAGATCTGGATCACCAGCCGCGATGTCCGCTCCACCAGCGTGCCAACGGCCGAGCCTTTGCGCGCGCTTTTGATGAGGTCACCTTCCCAGTGGTCGGCTACCGTATGGGTGGCCACCTCGGCGGGGCGATCGACGATCGGCGACATATTGGGATCTGGCCACGGCGATCAGTCCCCCGAGCCCGGCGCGCCTGACGTAGCGCGGCCAGCAATTCGATGCGCAGGGTGCCGCGGGACAACACATACAACGCGACAGAGATGGTCTTAGCCGAGAGGTGCTTCTGCAAGTCGTCAGGATACACGCGTCGGAGGCGTCCACAGCCCTCCGCCAGATGCTCCCGCACATACTGCCACAGCCAGGGCTCCCGGAGTTTGCAGGGTCGCCGGGGCTGACGGGCTCGGGCGGCTGCCTGGGTCTGCGCTGTGCTGGTGCGATAGTGCCGGCCTCTCGTCGCGTTACGGGCCGATTCGCGGCTCACGGTGCCGGGAGCACGTCCCAACACCCGTGACATCATCCGGAGCGAATGGCCCCGGGCGAGGCCCAGGCCCAGGGTTTCTCGTTCGTCAGCCCTCAAGTGCGTATAGCATGTCTTTGGTATCGCAACAACCTAGCCATTCGGGCCTGCAGTGTTGCACTTGGAGTTAGAACTCAAGACTGAAATGCTCTAGGCACGGGGATTTCCCATGATATTAAAGGATGTCTATTATGTGGCAAAGCCTGGCATTCCGTTGAGGGTTCGCTTAGCGCTTCGGCGCATTCTGGCTAACCGACAAAGGCGGATGTATACCAATACTTGGCCGATCAATGAGGCAGCCTGTAAAGTGCCGGCAAAGTGGCCGGGTTGGCCTGAAGGTAAACAGTTTGCATTTGTTCTAACGCACGACGTTGAAGGCAAGAATGGATTGGATCGATCTCGTAAATTGGCTGATTTGGAGATCGAACTCGGGTTCCGTTCCGCGTTTAACTTCGTGCCAGAGGGGGCGTATCGAGTTTCGGATTCTCTGCGAGGATTTCTGACGTCGAATGGGTTCGAAGTTGGGGTTCATGATCTACATCATGACGGAAGCTTGTATCGTTCCTGGGGAAACTTTAGGAGTGGGGCCAAAAAGATAAATCGGTACCTAGAACAATGGGGTGCGAAAGGATTTCGTTCAGGATTCATGCGGCATAATCTCAGATGGCTTGATGCAGTGAACGTTCTCTATGACAGTTCCACTTTTGACACGGATCCATTTGAACCTCAACCTGACGGGGTAGAAACGATTTTCCCGTTCTGGGTATCGCAAGATGGGCAGCATGGCTATGTCGAGATTCCCTATACGCTGCCGCAAGACTCCACACTGTTCTTATTGCTGAATGAAAGCTCAATCGACATATGGAAACGCAAGCTCGATTGGATAGCTCAAAAAGGTGGCTTAGCATTGGTGATTGTCCATCCAGACTACATAGGTTTCAACGGCCAGAAGCATGTCGGTGAGTACAGCCAGCAGTTATATCGGGATCTGCTTGAATATGTTGCCGATCGCTACTCTGATCAGTGCTGGTTCGCTTTGCCAAAAGAAGTCGCGCACTATTTCTATACGAATATGGTACCTGGTTCATGTGTGAATAGATGCTTGCTCGCTCAAGAAAATGCGGTAGTGTCTAATGCAAAGGCTCAGGATGTCTTACTCGAGAATCCAGTCAACCCTTTGGCAGTCGATCGGCCAGAGGTTCAGAGTCCTGGGATTTCCTGTCTGCAAGGAAAGCGCATGGCCGTCGTATTGTTTTCGACTTTTCCCGGTGACCCACGTCCGCGCCGGGCGGCGGAAACTTTTGTGCATGCGGGCATGAACATCGAGGTGATCTGCCTTTTGAATGAGGGGAGCCCACGGCAGGACACATTTAGGGGAATAGAAATCGACCGGATTGCGTTCACGCATAACCGTGGTTCTAAACTAAGTTATATGCTTCGATATTGCCTGTTTATCCTGATCGCGATTGTGAAGCTCGCTGTTCGCTCTCTGACAAGGCAGTACCATGTCGTGCACATTCATAATATGCCGGATGTCCTCGTTCTCGCCGCCTTGGTTCCCAAGTTGTTAGGCGCCAAGGTGATATTAGATTTGCACGATCCAATGCCGGAGCTCATGATGACGATCTACAATCTGCGGAGGGAGAGCCCGGGAGTGAGGTTGATGGCTTACCTTGAGAAGTGGAGCATCGCCTGTGCCGATGTGGTGTTGACTGTTAATCGCGCTTGCGAAAAGCTGTTTATTTCACGCGGTTGCTCGGCGTCAAAAGTCACTGTCGTAATGAATTCACCGGATGAGCGAATATTCAAGTATTCTCCTGCGCGAATGAGTAACAGGCGCACTGAAGACACGGACGCTCCGTTCGTTATCATGTATCACGGCACACTAGTAGAGCGGAACGGTGTCGATCTAGCGGTGGAGGCGCTGGCAAAGCTGCGCCAGTCTGTCCCGGGAGCAGAATTGAGGATTTACGGTCCTCGGACACCCTTCTTGGACCAAGTTATGCTGACCGTGACGGAGAAGGGCCTGGAGAAATCAGTCCATTATCTCGGACCAAGAGCACTAGAACAGCTTACAGATGCGATCGCGGAGTGCGATGTCGGCGTGATCCCCAACAAGCGCAGCATCTTCACAGAAATTAATACCCCAACTCGCATTTTTGAGTACCTGGCATTAGGTAAGCCTGTCGTGGCACCTCGCGCTCCAGGGATTCAAGACTACTTTAACGACGATGCACTGGTATTCTTTGAACTTGGAACCGCTGATGACCTTGCGTTGAAACTCACGTGGGTTGCATTCCACCCGAGAGAGGTTCTTGAGATAACAAATCGTGGACAGGCAGTCTATCTGGAACATGCCTGGAACAAGGAGAAGGACAAGTTGCTGAACAGGGCTGTAGACCTTCTACACAACGGAGTTCGAACAAGATGAGCCATGTTGTGCGTGGTTCGAACGACTTGCCTGGAGCGGTGGGAAGTGGCACGGACGTGATTACTTCTCAGGAGGTTCGGCAAAGCCTTTCGCGCGTGCAAGAATGGGTCGAGCAGCAGGGGTACCG
>JBDTPK010000411.1:0-3550 GCA_039932735.1 Nitrospirota bacterium | reverse complement strand
CATCATGAACGATCCCTCACGATAATGGAGCGGTTGGCGACGAAGCCAGGCCATCAGTTCACTGCGGTCTTTCGCCTCCAAGACGTCGTGAATCGTATCCTTGTGTCGTATCGTCGCAATGCCTTCCGTTGCTGCGAGTAAGAAGAGATCATGATTGCCCAACACTATGCGAACGGCGTTGCCGAGACTTTGTACGAATCGGAGGAGGGCGAGAGAGTCGGGACCACGATTGACGAGGTCACCGACCAGCCACAATCGATCCGTCTGGGGATCGAACGAAATCCGATCGAGGAGCCGTTTAAAAGGAGCGAGGCAGCCTTGAATGTCGCCGATTGCGTAAATAGCCATGAATGGAGGGTTCCCGTGACCGGCTGAGCCTACCCTGCATGCTGCGGGAAAACAAGCCGAGGATTGTCGCGCGAGGCTAGGGAATACTGTGCGTCCTTGGCCTATTCCGCCTTGAGCTTAAAGGGGACAGTAGACTGAAAGAGGCTGCCATGGCCCGACACACTGTCCGCGCCGATAGACCCGCCCATGAGCTCAACGAGCTGTTGACAGATCGTGAGCCCCAATCCCGCCCCTCCATATATTCTCGTGGTCGATCCGTCCGCTTGCACAAAGGGTTGGAAGATCCGCGCACAGGCTTCCTTCGCGATGCCGATCCCCGTGTCGGAGACGGAGAAGCCCACGCTAACGACATGGCTGGTCTTTCCCGTGATCTGAGCTAACCTGGCAGGGAGGCCCGAGTCGATCGGACTGTGTGTGTCCGGTTTCTTTCCCACCTCTGCATGGACCACGATTTCGCCGCGCTCGGTAAATTTGACAGCGTTCACCAACAGATTGCTCAAGATCTGGCGCAATCGACCGGAGTCTCCGTGCAGCCATGTCGGCGCCTGTGCCAGGATCTGGCAAGACAGTTTCAGCCCCTTGCCACGCGCACGTTCTTGAAACAGGCAGACGAGGTCTTCGAGCAGTCGGTTCACGTCAGAGTCGAACTCCTCCAGCTGTAGGTTGCCGGAGTCGAACTTCGAGAAATCCAGAATATCGTTGATGATCAAGAGAAGCGCAGAAGTAATTCGGTCATGCCAAGAACGCCGTTCAGGGGTGTCTGGATTTCGTGGCTCACAGTGGCAAGAAATTCCGACTTGAGACGTGTCACTTCGAGCGCTGCATCGCGAGCCTGGGCCAGACTTGTTTGGCTGGCCCGCAACTCTTGCAAGACGCGGGACGACCGAACGATGTCTCGGACGAGGTGTGTGAGCAGCAGACTGTTCAGCGCTTTAGTCAGGAAGTCGGTGGCGCCAGCATCGTAGACCTGTGTGATGGAGCCCTAACCGTCCAGACCGGTCATGTAAGAACAGGGGTGTGCTCTCCTCCTGGATGCTTTCGGAGCGCCGCGCAGACTGCAAACCCGTCCATTTCCGGCATCATGATATCGAGCAGTACGACATCCGGGTGGAGCTGCTGAAACGCCGCCAGTGCTTCTCGTCCATTCTCAGCTTCTTCGACGCTCCATCCGATGCTCTCCAGCGCTGCGCGTGCCATGAGTCTGTTCAACCCATCATCGTTCACAATCATGGCAAGTGGGGCGTTCTGTTGATCAGGTGTCATGGGGTGCTTCCTTGTTGAGTGTGGCTTGAAAAACGGAACAGACGGCTTCGAAATCTCGTTCCAAGTGGCGAAAATGGTCCGAGGCTCCCTCGACCCGATGGCTACGACCCAGGGCCTCCAGTTCCTTGCAACAGGCCGCGACGGTCACGGCGCCCAGCGTGGCGTTGCTGGATTTGAGGTGATATGCGACGCTGTGAAGTGTGGATGGATCGTTCGATGCGATTGCCTGGCGCAATTGTTCGACGAGTTTCCGGGAGTCCTCCATGTATCTGGCCAGCAACTTTCCGAGTGGGTCAGGATGTCCCGGTTGCTTCAGCATCTGCATGAGATCCCACGCACTGTAATCAACTACGACTGTAGACTCGATCTGTTCCACAGGAATTGTCGGCGCTGAAGACTCGGGCGCGGCCTAAACGGAAGCTACCCCGGAATCTCTTTGCGATGATAAAGTGCCTGTCTGGCTGAGCCAAGTGCTCAAGATGTTCTTCATCTGATCTTGGGAGAACGGTTTGGAGAGATAGTCGTCCATTCCAGCGTCCAGGCACGGTCGCGGTCGCCCTCCATGGCATTGGACGTCTGCGCAATCATTGGGGTGCGCGCTGCGTGCGTTGCTGCTCCCGCTCGCGAATACGGGCCGTCGCCGTGAACCCATCCATGACGGGCATCTGGCAGTCCATGAGGGTCACGTCATAGGCGCCGGCGGCGGAGACCTCGACGGCCTGCCGACCATCTTCCGCGCTGTCCACGTGACAGCCGAGGAATTCGAGCATCCCCCGTCGCGACCTCGCGGTTGACGGGATTGCCTTCGACCAGGAGTACGCGGATGCCGAGCACCGGAGGTGTGAGAGGCTGCGGTCCATCAACGGTCGGCGCCGTGACTGACCCCTGTCGATATCCGTGCAAGCAGTCCCGCAACCTCGATTGGCCAACCGGTTTCTGCAGCCACGCGACGAATACGAGTGGTTGGGGCGTCTGATCGTGTGGACGACTTTTTCTGGAGCTGGGGGCCAAGAGGTCGAGGTTTCCTCCAGAGAGCACGAGAAACAGCATCGATAGCGTCAGTGACCCCTTCATAATGTGGACTCCTCGCTCGGTCTTGGTGCCATGAACCAATGGTTCAACATGGGGTCGTTTCCGTTTATGCGACATCAATGCTGTCATCGTCGTGGCTTTTCCGATAAGTACAGGAGATACCACACCAGATCTCAGGCTTCCTGTTCTCGCTCCGCAAATTGACCCCCATACGACGTTAAGGGGGTCCCGTCGAGTCCTGTCATGAGGCTGCGGTATATGTCCTGCGGGCCAGCGCCGTTCTTCAACGCAGATCGATCAGAGAGATTCGTTGTGGAAACACGGAGATTTTGCGCATCTCGAAGATGGCCGGCCTGGATTCGGGCCTATCGCCAACACGATTTTTCCTATGGCAGACCTGACAAACAAACTGCTGGTAGGGTCTCTGTCCGATCTCTATCGCGGCATCGGATGGCGCATGAGGCGGAAAGGGCAGAGGGATCGGATGCGACATCTCTTCCTTGAATGCGGAGCTGAATGATTTGAACTACGCGATCACCTGCCATCGTTCGTCCTTTGCTAGTGAATGAAAGGGTGGCATATATCCTGGAATGCCCTGGGTGATCATTCTAGAGAGATCCTGATCGGTTGGTAATTCGCCGGAGGGAGTACTTCGGAACTTAGAGCTTTCCCTCGTGAAATCACGGGGCAAAGGGCAGAATAGCGCCCGATGAACCAGCCAGACGGTCCATCCCCCTTTCCTTCTTCTCCGTGACGCTAGACATAGGCACGCCCATAAGTCAGACGACCTTTTCACGGGTTCGCGGATTATCCTCTGGCCGTATTGCGGGGCAGTGGTGCCACACAACCCCGTGTCAAGCCACAGTAGACATGTCCTCTTTCTCCCATCGTAGAAATGTCCGGGTTA
>JBDTPK010000410.1:0-3553 GCA_039932735.1 Nitrospirota bacterium | reverse complement strand
GTTCGCTGGCGGTGGGACCGATAGAGGCGACGACCATCTTCTTGAGCGCGGCACGAAAAGATTCTACCTGTCCGTCTTTCTCCAAGATCTGTATCACATGATCCACTTGAGCGGCATTGGTGATGAGGAGCACGGACACCTTCCCAGCGATGATCTGGTCGAGGGCTTGTCTGAGCGGCCTTAGATCTTCCGGAAGCGCCCAGCGATAGATGGGAACCTGGAAGACCTCGGCTCCGCGCTGTTTCAAGGCTTCCAGCATATCCGGATTTGACGCCCCATACTCCTGCACGGCGACGCGCAATCCCTTTACCGGCCGGTATTCATCTAGTGTGGAGATCAGATCGATCCAGGTGTTCGGTTCCGGCACCGTCAGCGTCGGTTGGAGGCCGAATGATTTGAGAGCAGCGACTGGCTTGGGGCCTCGGGCCACGAGGGTCGTCTGTTTGAGGACTGCCACAATCGACGGCCAGGGATAGCGTGTTTTGAGAAGATCGAACAGCGCAGTGGTGCCGGCGCCGGTCAGAAGAATAAGAAGATCGACTCGCTCGGTCGTAAGCTGAACCCCAAACTTCAACGCCGCGGAATTATCATCCAGTGGAATTTCTCGCAGGGCAGGAGCGGCGAGCGAATTTCCCCCATGGCGCTCGATGAGCCGGGCAATCTCGGCCGCCATACGGCTCTCGAATGTTGCGACGGTGAGGCCATTAAAGCCGATGGTAGCCATGAGGTCTTCAAAGGAAAAAATGAAATATCTTCAAGATCGGAAGCGTGGTGATCGTACCATAATCAGCCAAAGCGGGGGGCCAATGAGGATTTTCAATTGACGAAGCTCGTTCCCTACTATACAAATTCTATTGGGGGTGACTATGACCGCTCCGCTCCACCGAGGATTACGCCATGTGGCCCTGCGCGTCACGAATCTCGCGCGTTCTCGCGCCTTCTATGAACAGGTGTTGGAGATGAAGGTCGTGTGGGAGCCAGACCTAGAAAATGTGTATTTCAGTTCCGGACCGGACAATTTTGCCTTGCACCAGATTCCGCCGTCCGATCTCCCATCCTATCAACCCTTGAAGGGACAATCGTTGGATCACATAGGCGTGATCCTTGAGAGCCAAGAAGCCGTCGACCGGATGTATCGAGATGTCACACCGCGGCTGTCTGAATTGGGCGGGCAAGTCGTGACACCACCGAAGCAGCATCGTGACGGCAGCTATTCCTTCTATTTTTCCGACCCCGATGGAACGGTCATCCAAGCTCTATACGAACCTTCGATCAGTAAACTTGAGTGGGTGAAAGGTACAACGTGAAAGGTAAGGCGATCGCTTACGTGTCACGTCTCACGCTTCGCCGTTCACGAGCATGAAGATCTGGGACAGTCTGCTGAAACAGCAGTATCTGAGCCTTGTTCCCTGGGCCTGGGTTCAATTGGAGAGCGCGGATCCCCCTGGTCCGTTTCCCTTTATTGCAGGGGTAGCGCCCGAAATCGTCGCGAGTCTGCATGAAGCCCATAGCCTCCTCTCCAGCGCGATCGATACGGCCATCAGCGATGTCTTTTCCAAGCGGGCTCCGCTCGACGATCCTGATCGCCAGCGGCGATTGGAAGATGCTTATGCGGAATTAATCAATGCCCGTCCTCATTTGCAGCAGCACATTCATTGTGGGCGGAAGCCTGACGGGACGTTTCAGTGGGAGTTTCCGACCGACCCCACCAAATCCGCCACGGTCACGAATGGCGGGCTCCGGATCTTCCATTCCGTAAAGCAGCAGGCCATTCCGATCGGGTTCGAGCAGCGCCAGATGGGGCCGGTGGTAGGAAATATATTGGGGTTCTTGGACGGCACCCATCAGAACGATGAAATCAGAACGGTCGTGGCGGCCTCAGGGAAAGACGGAGAACGCATGCTGACGCGATTGATCGAATTCCTTCACCAGCATGAATGTTTGGTGAGTTCGAGTACCGCAGCCGTCAGATCCCATTGGTTCGAGACAGTACAAGATCAAGATACGGTCCATCTCGGTCATGCGGCGTTGCTGTATCGGCAACGGGGTCACGCCTTGTTTTTCGACCCCTGGCTGCTTCCCTGGTTTGCGGAGTCCTCCGTCCCGTCGCTCTGGGGATCGCTGCTTCCCAAACCGGCTGCTGTCTTCTTGACCCACGATCACGACGATCATGTGGACCCTCGCACGCTCTTGCACTTGCCCAAAGACACCCCGATTATCGTGCCGAGCCGAAGGAATCGGCGTACGCTCTCCTACGACTATCTGTCGCTCCTGCGGGAGTTGGGATTCGGTCGCGTGATCGAATTGGCACATGGGGAAAGCTGGGCGTTCGACGGGGGGGCTGTATACTCGGTGCCATTCTATGGCGAAGATCCCTGTGATCTCGAGATGCCGCGCAACTGCTACCTTATTGCAGATCGTGGCTACAACGTGCTCGTGCATGCGGACAGCGGGCCGACGAATAGCGGCAGGTCCGCCCTCAAGGACGGAGTGATTCAGTCGCTGGTGCAGCAGCATGGACCGATCCCGCTGGTCTTTGCCTCGCAACAGCAACTGCTCGAAGTTCGAGGCCATGCGGCCCACGCGCCCTTGTCTCACCCCGGGAAATGGCTCGATGTAGGAGAAAACGGCTATCTCACGAATGAATATCTTGCCGACATCTGTGCTGCGGCGCGGGCCAAGCTGTTTGTGTCCTATGCCACCGGCGGCGCAGAGTGGTACCCGGACCACCTCTCGTTCATGTTCAGCCGACGGAACCCCGCCCGCACCGCGCTGCTGACGGCCCACTGGGAACGGCCGGAAACACTGAAAGAACGTCTTGTCAAGACGGGGTGCAGTTATCATCACGGGCATGCGTTGGACCTATTTCGTCGCACGATCGACGGGCTAGTCGAATCGATGAAGACGGGGGAAGCCCTCACACCTCTGTCGCTCTACCGGCTTGACCACGGGGATCCTCCGTTCATGAAAGCCCGAAGCCGTACCACACCATCTCGCTGAATAGAAAAGGACCGACTATGACCATGCGCAAGAGGCAACAAAACTCAATCCTTGTCACCGGTGTCGCCGGCTTCATCGGTTTTCATACCGCAACCAAATTGCTGGAGCGAGGCGAACGAGTGATCGGACTCGATAACGTCAACGACTACTACGACGTGCGACTGAAGAAGGCGAGGCTGGCGAAGCTCAAGCCGTTCAAGTCGTTTTCATTCACGAAGCTCGACCTGGCCAATCGGGCCGGGATGAAGAAACTGTTTGCAAATCAACCGATCCGGCGCGTGGTCCATCTGGCGGCGCAGGCTGGTGTGCGTTATTCGCTGGTAAACCCGCATGCCTATACGGACAGCAACATCGAAGGGTTTTTGAACATATTGGAAGGCTGCCGGCACGCGAAGGTCGAGCACCTCGTCTATGCCTCGTCGAGTTCCGTCTACGGCGGCAATACCCAGATGCCGTTTTCGATTCACGACAACGTCGATCATCCGGTCTCACTTTATGCCGCGAGTAAGAAGGCCAACGAACTCATGGCCCATTGTTATGCGCATCTCTATCG
>JBDTPK010000409.1:0-3555 GCA_039932735.1 Nitrospirota bacterium | reverse complement strand
GTCTGGCTCGTGTGGGGCATGAATGGGTGGCAAGCGATCCCTGAAGCGGCCCGTCCTCCTGGAACCGTGCTCCAAGACGACGAGGTTATGCATAGCCGGATGGCCCGGGAGGGCGATACCTTTGCCACGACCTTGCGGCTTCCTCCAGGGACGATACTCGACTATAAGTTCCTCATCACCAAGACGAGTCGTGGTGCGCCTGTCACTATTTGGCAAGATTCGCAGGGGCAGGATTTTTGGAAGCTCGTGCGAGTGAGTGGCAGTCTGGAAGAAAAGGCCACGGTCACCGTGGTGACGCTGGACCAGCGCAAGGCCTGGCTCGCCGGTCAGACCACCGATCTCCCGCTTGTGACACAGGAGATTCGCTATCGCGCTCCAGGGGCTGCGGAAGTCTGGCTTGTCTGGGGCCTCGATGGGTGGCAAGTGATTCCTGAGGCTGCGCGACCTTCGGATACAGTGCTGAAGGACAATAAGGTCATGCATAGTCCGATGGTCCGGAAGGGCGATATCTTCGTCACGACCGTACGGGTTCCCCCCGGGGCTATGCTCGATTTTTCGTTTCTGATTGCCAACACAGAAGAGGGGACGCCCGTCGACATTCGGCAAGAGAAAGAAGGGAATGGTCGAGCGTTGTCGAGGGCTGTGGCGTTCGATGGTCGAATTGAGGTCCAGTCAAATGCCTGGCTGGTAAGCCCGCCGCCCGCCCCCTCACTCGTTGCACAGGAGATCCGCTACCGCATTGCGGGAGCTGACGAGGTCTGGCTCGTCTGGGGCCTTAATGGGTGGCAAGCGATCCCTGAAGCCGCCCGCCCCTCAGGAACGGTGCTCAAGGATAATAGGCTCATGCACACCCGGATGATACGGAAGGGCGATACCTTTGCCACGACGGTGCGGGTCCCACCAAGGACCGGGCTTGATTATAGGTTTCTGATCAGCAAGACGAGCCGCGGTGTGCCCGTCACTATCTGGCAGGACTACAATGGGAAGGGCTTTTTGAAGTTCGTGCGTGTGAGTGGGAGCCTGGAAGAGAAAGCCACGGTGACCGTGGTGACGCTGGATCAGCGTAAGGCCTGGCTCGCGGGGGAGGCCTCCGACCTCCCGCTTGTGACACAGGAGATCCGTTACCGCGCTCCAGGGGCTGCGGAAGTCTGGCTTGTGTGGGGCGTCGATGGGTGGCAAATCATTCCTGATGCTGCTCGCCCCCCGGGAACAGTGCTGAAGAGCGGAAAGATGCACACCCCGATGGTGCGCGAGGGTAATATCTTCACCACCACGGTGCGGGTCCCACCCGGTACAGAGCTGGATTTTTTGGTGTTCGTTACCAAGACAGAGGAGGGCGCGACCGTCGATATTCGACATGAGAAAGACGAAGAGGGTCGAGCATTGTCGAGAGTCGTGGCGTTTGACGGTCGGATAGAGCTCCGGTCCCAGTGGAAAAATCGTCCCTGAACGTCGAGGTTCGTCTGTATCTGCTCTTGTGCATATGGGTTGGCTGTCATGTGGATGGCGCTGATGTTCGTTGCGGGGTGGTGCCTTGCTCACGGTCTAGCTCCAATAATTTATAATGCATAATGCAATGATGGGAAGCGCGCCCAATCAGGAATTAGTCTCCGTCATCATCCCCTGCTACAACCATGCCCATTTCTTAGGCGAGGCGATCTCGAGCGTCGTCAACCAGACCTACCCACACATCGAAATCATCGTCGTTGACGACGGATCGACGGATGATACCGCGGAAGTTGCGAAGACGTATTCGAACATCCGCTACGTGCGGCAGGACAATTTTGGCCTTTCTCGCGCAAGAAATGTTGGTCTCTCGCACAGCAAGGGAGCCTACATTGTATTTCTCGATGCCGATGATTGCTTACTTCCTAATGCCATCGACATAGGCTTCCGTGCGCTGGCCTCTCGGAATGACTGCGCCTTGGTGTTTGGCCTCTTCGTGAATATTGGAATCAGCCAGAGTATGGGGACACCAATATCGCGCGATACGAGCTGCAACTATAAAGAGCTCCTCAAGCGCAACGTCATTGGGAACCCCGGGTCGGTCTTCCATCGTCGGTCGGTGCTCACAGAGATTGGTGGGTTCGATGAAGCCAATAGTCCCGCTGCAGACCACGATCTCTATCTACGCGTGTCCCGTCGATTTCCGATTCTCTGCCACCACCAACTCGTAGTCCAATATCGAAAGCATGGTGCAAACATGAGCAACAACGCGAGGCTGATGCTCGCATCGACGGTGACTGTGCTCAAGAAACAGCGTCAGCACGTCGAGGGAAACCAAGAGCTTCGAGTAGCCTACGACATGGGTCTGCAACACGCAATGAGCTATTACGGTGAGCCACTGATTGCCAACATATATGCACGATTCCTCCGCGGCGATCTTATCAATGCAGCTCTCGATGTCTATACGCTCGTCAGATTCTATCCGAACCGTTTCCCCACATTCGTCAGACGGAAGGTCGCATACCTCACCTCATTCTTCCGGAAGGAACCGCATAACTCTTCAAAGACATCCCGGTGATCTTCCGACTTTTCACCCATCTCTTTGTTAATGATCCTGCATCTGTTGCGCCGCCCGACCAATTCTGCATGTGCCCAGTCAGCGCAGAGAACAGGTTGACGTCGATTCGTGTAGTTTCAATGTTGCTCACCTCGGACGGGATGCCTTTCGTCCTGCTATGTCTCGATCGGTCTTGGGAAGAGGGAAGTCAGGCGAGGTATTATTTTGATCATGAATAGCGCCATCCAAGAATTCATATGCTCTGCAGACACGGCACGGGCGACCTTACACTAGGTGCGAAGTCGCCCGTTCGCGGCGCTTAGGACGCCAGGTCATCTATGTAAATTGTCTCGGCCCAGCTAAAACTGAGGCCCGCACGACAGCGAGAGCATGGGGCGCTGATCGGGGGAAACACCATCATCCCAGGCGCTTATGTTCCTCGCACCAGCGTCGAATTCTCCAAGATGGAAGTTGGCTTGTACCTATTGGTCTTTGGTGTCGTTATGACAAAGCCAGTGGAGAACCGGCTAGCACGACCGATCAGAAACCCGCCCTCGAATCAGCGGGCCTGTGTGGCCTGGTGGAGTCAGGTCATCCATCGCTACCCTCCTCTCTTGGAAAGTTGGCGGGGGAACCCGTTAACAGTCGCGCGCCCTGTCCAGTCCCCCTGATTGAGTAAATAAATGGGCCGTAGATTCTACTTACGCGCATTAGAAAACCGTGTCAATGGTGAAAAACAATTTCTCCAACAATGGCACATTCAGCATAAAACATACCCGCCGGCCCAAGAGCTGGAGCGCTGAATGCCGGCAACGTGGTTGCGGAAGCAAGAAGCTGGAATGTCGGCAGTAGGAGAGTGCGACCCCATGTGGAGCGAGATCGTCTCCTCATTCCATTGCCTAGATAGAGTGAAAAGATTGGCGTGACGTCCAAATGAAGCCATTTTTCTGTTCATTTTTCGAGATAGGCAGCGCAGCTTGAATTAGGGTGGTCCGCTCTCCGAAGCTGTGCCTTGAATGTGTGAATTGGCTGAACACTGGTTGTCACCACCC
>JBDTPK010000408.1:0-3559 GCA_039932735.1 Nitrospirota bacterium | reverse complement strand
AATATCCGGACCGATGACCACACCATCACCGCGTCTCCGTGTTAGAACCAGCATCCGTGCAATCCACCCTCTCCCGAGTAATCCCTCGGTGGTATCAGCGTTGACCTTCTAACTGCCAGCGGCGTTCTCACTTCCCGCAGCATCCAAAGTGGTGTACTCCTATTCCTGGATCTTCAGACTGGTGAAATTCCACCTGTCCTACAGAGTGTTCCCTCAGCGTGCAGAACGGTTGTTATTGGAGAAATTTCAGCAGCGATAGGTCAAACATCCGTGAGAACGTTTGGCTGGTCGCTTCATAGGCTGTTTCCTGAAGCTTTAGCTCGGTCAACGCCGTCGCCAGATCGGTGTCGGTTTGATCCGAGAGTGTTTGCTGAATGGCCAAGGACACAACCTGCGAAATCCCATTAGCGGTATCGAGACGATTGGCGATGGCTCCTATCTGCCCTTGCGCAAGGCTGATCTGACCGATCGCCTGGTCAAGATTTCCAATACCCACTTCAATCCCAGCCCCATTGTTCGTCTCCAAGGCGACGAGTAAGTTACTGAGATCATCGAAGATATTCGTCGTGGCTCCCACGAACACCTGATCGCCCGGGAGCAGAATCTGTGTGGTTTGGTTCGGGCCGACCGCAATGGACTGGCTCTCGCTATTGCCCTGATAAGAGACGGCATCGCCGATGCCTAATACGAATGGGGGCGCATTGGTCTTGGTTCCGGCAAACACCGGCTGTCCACTCACCTCTGTATTGGCGAGCTGGATCAATTGCCGATGCAGTTGACGAACCTCCTGAGCGATCGTCCCTCGTCCCTGCGCAGATGTCGTGTCGCTCCTCGCTTGCACTGCCAGTTCCCGAACGCGACTGATCACATTTTGAACTTCATCCATAGTTTGATCGGCCACTGCGACACGTGCAGTCCCGAACTGAATATTTCTGATCCATTGATCGTTGTCGGCCAGTGCGGATTTCTCGAGAATGACCTGTCCGAAAATGCTGGGATCGTCGGACGGTTTGGAAATGCGCTGCTGAGATGCGATCTGTTCCTGTACACGGACAACACGTTCTTTGATGCGCTCCAAGCTCCTTGCCGTCGATCCGTACAACTGTTGATCAGAGACTCGCATGCTCAGGCCCCCTTTTCAAACAGGATGCTTAGTGCTCGTAACACGTGAGGCGTGAAACGTAGGATTGCCGGGTGCGTTTCATCCGAAACCTTTGACCTTTCACGCTTCATAAACGACCGCGTTATCTCTTGATGGATAAGATGGTTTGAAACAGCTCGTCCGCTACGACGATCATGCGCGAAGCCGCTTCAAAACTTCGTTGATACTGGAGGAGATTGGCAAGCTCTTCGTCCATCGATACACCGGAGATGGACGCGCGTTGGGACGCCAATTGGTCATGAAGAACCTGTTGCGCCCTGAGATTGCCATCGACACCCTGCGCGATCGAACCAAAATTCCCGGCGATCGTGCTGTAATACTCTTGAATAGTGACGTTACCGAACGGGGCGAACTCCGTGTTCCTGAGACCAGCCAAGGCCAGGGCATTCGCATTATTGCCGGGCACGCCTGCCGCAGTCGATGATCCCGCAATCTGCCTGACATCGGCTAACGAGACAGCAATGGTGCTGGCTGTCGTCCCAGTCGGCGTAAAGAAATCCTGGTTGGTGGAGCCGTCTAGCCCGAAACCCAATCGATGTTGTTGATTGACCTGCGTAACGACTCCCGAGGCCAGTGTGTCGAGGGAGGTCCGTAAGGAAGGGATGGTTTGATCGCGAACATCAAGGAGCCCTTTGAGCCGCCCACTTTGAATGACAGGGGTCAGACTCGTCGTCAGACCCGTTCCCGCATCATACTGCACATCGAGCAGTCCACTATTGCTGAGATTCGGAACCGCAACCAGTTGGTAGGTGCGTTCCTTATCCACCAGAACTTGGCCACGGCCGACAGATACGGTCAATTGACCCGTGGAGTCTTCGATCGATGAAATCTCGATCAGCTCTCCCAAATCAGCGAGCGCGACTCCTCGTTGATCACGCAGGTCATTGGCCTGTTGCCCCGTGAACTCCGCGATGGCAATATTCTTGTTCAAATTCGCGATCTGAGATGTCAGCCGGTTTACATCCGTGACGGTTTGCCCGACTTGACGGTCCAGAAACTCCTGCCCGGCAGTCAGGTCTGCCGCAGACTGATTGAATCGGTCCGCAAGCGCGGTGGCTTTGGAGAGGAACACTGTCCGGGCAGACAAATCGTTCGGATTTGTCGCCACATCCTGTAGCGCACCGAAAAATTCATTGAGCCCAACCCCAATACCTAGGTCATTGCCATCCCCAAACAGCGGTTCCAGCCTGGCAAGGGCACTACTCGAAGCCGTAAACTCTCCCAGCCGTCCACGCGAGGCGACGAGTTGATCCTCGACAAAGGAATCGAACGAACGTTGAATACTCTCGGCGTGCACACCCGTACCGATCTGACCCGGAAATCCATTTTCCGGCCTGTTCTCGGCCAAGGTAGCCTGTTGCCGGGAGTACCCAGGCGTGTTGACATTCGCGATGTTATGTCCCGCAACCGAGATGGCCTGCTGGGCAGTGAACATGGCGGATTTGCCGATGTCCATCAATCTGTTAATACCCATTGATTCCTCTACCTAGCTGCAGAACAACGGCGTCGATCCGCTCGGAAATGCAATTGCCCGCCGGTCTGAACATCGGGAGATGCCTCCATGGGATGCTCAAGCAGAGCTTCCTCGTCCGGAACACCTCCGAAAGCGTGAAACTCACAACTTAAATCGCCTGAACGAGGTATGCGTCGCGGGTATACAGCATCCCACTAGCCTTTCTGTCGAAACATCAGAGCACCGACTCCAGAGTCTTGCGGCACGCCGGATCCAGAATAGAGTCCCAGAGGGGCTGTGGCCTGGCGCACGACGTTCAACCCCTTTCTGATAAATACTTGAAGACTGTTCAGAATGCCGGCATTAATCGATATCTCGTGACGAAGGGCGCGAATCTTCCCGGCCATTCTCGTATACAATACCTCCAACTGCTGTGCCTCGGTAGTCTCAATCCGTTCCAGAATGACGCTCAGGCATATGGTTGAGGGAGCGAGATTCCAACGATCAGCCAACCGCCCGACCCACGCCGTTCGTTCCGTTTCGAGCAGAAGAAAATCATTCAGCAGCCCGGCTCGCTGATGATTGACCTCAGCCATGGCTGTCAATGTCAGTGTTCGAAGGGATTGTCGTTCTCGTTGAATATTGTCCGCCAGCGCGTCGCACTGGGCTTCCTCGCGGCGGAGGATATGATCCAGTTCCTGGAGGGCTGTTACGATGTCCTGCATAGACCTCGGTACCCAAGAAACGTGAAACACGAACGTACGGTCGATGACGCTTCAGTACTGTTCAATCTCTTTCCTGCAGCCTGCTGGGGTGGTCCGATTCTCTCGCCCGCCAGGCCCTTTTTCGTTTGGTCTCCGCGACGCACTGCCAGCACGCCCCGTGGGCATTTCGTGCGAGAAGCACCGGCGGGCTTCGCTCTCGAACGCCTCGCGACCGCCTTC
>JBDTPK010000407.1:0-3559 GCA_039932735.1 Nitrospirota bacterium | reverse complement strand
CAGTCCCGCTTCAAAGATCCTGTCCGTCAACTCTTTGTCCGGGGTGAATCGATCAGGTTTCGTGACTTCGATACGAAGGGCCAAGCCTAACCCGGATACGTCTCCGATTGTGGCATGACGTTTCTTGAGTGTTTCAAGCCGCGCTAGAAAATACGCGCCCGATTCGGCAACCTTTGTCTCGTACTGTTGTTGCTCAATCCAATTGAGCGTCGCGAGCGCAGCTGTCGTGCCCAGCGTATTGGACGCAAAGGTTGAATGTGTGGACCCAGGAGGAAACTTCGCAGGCGAAATGAGCGCTTCCTCCGCCCAGAGCCCCGAGATGGGATTCAAGCCATTTGTCATGGCTTTCCCGAAGACGACAATGTTCGGTTTCACTCCGAAGTTTTCTATTGCCCAGAACTTGCCGGTCCTGAAAAACCCCATCTGAATTTCATCGTCCACGAACAGAATCTTCCGCTCGTTCAGAATCTTTTGCAGCCGTGAGAGGTATTCCGGCGGGGGAATGATATATCCACCGGTGGCCTGCACCGGCTCGACATAAAACGCGACGAACTCCGACTCATTGGCCTTCGAGTCCCAAAAAGAATTGTACTCCGTTTCAAACAGCCGCTCGACCTGGTTGACACAATAGTAGTCGCAGGTATCCAGTTTTTTCCCGTACGGGCAACGGTAACAATAGGGATACGGCACGAAGTGCGCGCGACTCGAGAAATGACCGAAGCGACGGCGATACCGATAGCTGGAGGTAATCTCTGACGCGCCAAGCGTCCGTCCATGGTAGCCGCCAGTAAAGGCCATGAACAAACTCTTACCGGTGGCATTACGGACGAGCTTCATGGAGTCCTCGATCGCCTGCGCGCCCCCCACGTTAAATTGGATTCGACCCTCCAGGCCAAACGCGCGCACACTTTCTTTTGCGAGCTTCTCCGACAGCAACACTTTTTCTTCGTGGAGGTATTGGCAAGCCAGTTGGGGCAATCGATCGAGCTGCGCTTTGAGGGCATCGATGATTGCTTTGTTGCGATAGCCGAAATTCACCGCCGAGTACCACATCTGCAGGTCGAGATATGGCTTATCCTCACGGTCATAGAGAAAACTGCCCTCGCAGCCTTGAAAGAATTTCGGCACCGGCGAATAGTGCACGGTATCCCCATGCGAGCAATATTTCGCCTCCTTCTCGCGAAGTTCTTCTTCGCTGACGTGAATCATAGGAAGAGGTGTCATGAGATGAGGGCCTCCTTGGGAAAGATCCGTTCAGCCACGTCAGTGAGTGTCTCAAACGGAGAATAGGTAATCCTTTGGGTGTCGCACCAGTTCTGGAGTGCACCCTTGGCAAACAGGACCTGCATCTTGGCCGACACGCACTGATCGGATCGGCCATCTCCGATGTAGACCGTCCGGGAAAACGAGGAATCTGTTGGGAGCGTTAACGCGCATTTACAAGTGCCGGCTCCACTTTCACACTCTTGCACCGCGAAGGGAAAGCTGAGTGACGGCCTGCCCGCTTCGTCCCAGCGAAGATGATTCGAATAGACAGGGAGGTGCAAAAGATTATGCCGACGTAAGACTGCTTCAACGAGCAGATCGATGCCGTCACTCACAATGGTGAGCGGGACTCCTTCTTCCGTGCATCGTCGATCAAGCGCAATAATCCCCTCATCAACCGGGAGATCGCCTGCAAACTGGATGAGGGTCTCCCGATCTGCCTGGACCAGTTCGATTTGGCGGGAAAGACATTCTTGGCTTGAGATCTCGCCGTTCACCCACCGCTGTTCCCAATCACGCCAAGCCGGCAAGGCGAATGTCTCAAGCATCGCGTCGGTGGCATCAACGCAAGTGATGGTCCCATCGAAATCACAGAATACCTCGGTCTCCGTAGCACATCGACGCAGATGTAGGTTGTGTTGCCTCGTGACTTGACTCTGTAGCAACTGGCACCCCCGTAACTAAAATGGACAGCCGGGCAGGAGACGAGATTCATGAATCACTCCAATGATTCACGATCATGGCTATCTCACTGCGAGAATGTAGAGCGGAAACGGCTACGCGACGGGAGGAGGCCTGGAGATGATTAAGGTATGAAAATGACGCTGGGAAGCGGGGGTTCCTCTACTTGGGAGGTTAATCCTCTGATAGACACCCTGTAGGGTAAGACCGTGTACAATTGCAGAATTGTTTTGAACGTCATCGACAACGAAAAGAATCTTACTATTGTCCGTTTCGGCTTTTCCCTCAATTTTTGAATTCTCTTCAACATCATGGGTTGAGGCTTGGTCATCCAAGTAGGGAATGTCAATAATATACGGCAGAACGAAGAACGCCATCAGGAGGGCAAGGACGCTGCCCCATGACCGACAATCGTTTCGATACTGTGGTTGATATTTCACCGTAATGTTACTCCCTGATGCGATCAAGAAAACAGGCAGTCAGTTCCTCTGAAACCGCTTAAGCGTGCAGACATGCATGGGGATCAATGTAATGGACTTTATATCATCGTGTCAATGGCGCGCGGGTAGGAAACACCTGGCCACCTACGCCGAAGACCACGGGTTTCTGCCGTATGATCCCACCCTGATGACAGCCCTGCTGCTGTATGCATACAGCCCAGGGCTCTACGCGTCGCAGCGAATCGCCAAGGCCTGTCAGGAGCGGATGAATTTCATGGCCGTGACGGCGCGGCAGAGCCCTGATTTTCGCACGTGCAGCGACTTTCGGAAGCGTCATCTGCCGGCGCTGGGCGGGCTGTTCACCCAGGTGCTCCAGTTGTGTCAGTAGACGGGACTGGTGAGCCTGGAGCCACGTCGCGTTAGATGGGACGCAACCGGACCTGTTCGTAGGCATCCAGCCAAGCCCGCAGGAGAACCTGGTGTCAGCTCAGCGGACTTCAAGGCGACCTTCTTGGCCTCGGTCGCGATGGCTCTTGAAAAACAGCAATTTCTTTTCGCAATAAAACGCAAATGTGCCTGAATGCCTAGGTATGAAGCGGGTGGTCTGGCGTTCGCCTGCGCTCAGCTCCGCGCGAACGTGCAAGCCGGAGTCCGGATCCTCCAATACAAAACTGTGGGGGATGAATGTCGCGGCATTGCGAAGGGTCAGCTCGACAGGCTTCCCTGCTTGCACGCTGAGCTCGTTCGGACTATAGGAATAGCTGTCCATCGTGATGGTTGCGTGTTGAACGCCTCGGTCGTCGGGTTCAACCATGTGCACGGCCGCGGAGAGACGGACCCCGGGCATGGTGACCAGCAGGAGCAGGGCAAGGGCACATGTCCGCGTTACGAGAGTCACACTGGTCACGAACCGAGGACGCCTCATGATGTCGATTCTACTTCGGCATGCTCCAACCACGTGTGATTGCCAGAGGAGAGCCAGGCATGCGGTTGCTTGGACATCTCAGGTGAACGAAAGATCCACGCACACAGCCGACGAATGGCTTCTGTTCCTCCATCCGTCATCGCCAATACCAGTGACAGCGTAATTATACGTAGATCAAGAATCGAATAGGGAGGCGGTTTCAAGTTCCAAGTGCAACGGGTGAATGATGGCGCAATTGCGCATAAAC
>JBDTPK010000406.1:0-3563 GCA_039932735.1 Nitrospirota bacterium | reverse complement strand
CGAGGACAAAGCCTCAATATTCTTGACACTACAGAGCCATTTGCTATGGTTGCTGACAGCAATACTTGCCTTACGTGAGGACAACCACCATGGCTAACTATGCAATGACATCTGTCGTCACTCTCATGGTCTGGACTTTGGCTACACCGCTCCTTCCCCTCGCCTGGGCAACCGACGACGTCAATTCGATTCGATTCGGAGAGCCGGCCATGGCCTATTCCGCAGGCTCTATCCAGCTGTCGACGCCACAAGATGGATTCGTGAATCTGATTACCGGTGACAATCAAACCACCGGGGATCATATGATATTGGGGAGCAGGGATGTCTTGTATCTCCGATTGAAGAATCCCGGCGATGTCGCGCTCGGAGATCTTTTCACGATTTACAGACGAGCACACAAAGTATTCCATCCGACTACTGGTCACTACTTGGGTTATTTGGTCAATCGACTCGCGGTGGTTCAGGTGACCCACATCGACAAGGACTTGCCCACTGTTCAAATCCTGCGGGCTTACGCACCGGTATCGCCGGGAGACCCGATCATGAAGTTCGTAGCACCAACTGACGAGCGGCCAGCGGTTGATCACCCTTCCGCAGGTGATGCGGAGGGACGGGTCGTGGAGTTCCAGTCCAACATGGGCATCATGAACATGGTGGCGCAAGGGAATATCGTCTATCTGGACCGAGGACGGGAGGATGGGGTCAGGCCTGGGGATCGAATGGAACTGCTTCGGTCTGGCGGGAGCCTTCCGCAACGAGTTGTGGGCGAATTGAAAGTCCTGTCCCTGGAAAATAGAACGGCCACGGCGTTAATCACAAAGTCGATCTCCCGCATCCTCAAGGGCGATCGCTTCAGGGTGAAAGCCCATGCTCCTGAGGCACTGCCCATCTCTCAATCCCCCCAGCAGTCTCTGCATGTCGCCCCTGCTGTGGCTCCTTCTTTAAGCAAGCTCCAAGCCGAGAATGTCGCCAGCGAAACACGAATCAGCCTTAGTGACTCGATGAAGCAGCTTCAGTTTGAATCGGGCGAAACCACGATCACGTCAGAGGGCTATCAGGCGCTCGATGAACTGATTGTCCATCTCAAGACCACTGCTGACGATCGGTGGATTCGAGTCGAGGGTCATGCGGATAACACGGAAATTGGTCCTTCGCTCAAGTCGATGTACCAGACGAACTGGGACTTGTCGAAAGCTCGAGCGGGGATTGTCCTTCGGTATTTGATTGAGAAGGGCGGGATCGACTCGGTGAAGCTCTCTTCAGTCGGCTATGGTGACACAAAGCCAATCGCCGGCAATACGACCGAGGTGGGTCGGCAGAAGAACCGTCGTGTGGACATTGTGCTCTATTCATCCGAGTCAGCCAATGAACAGCCTGAGCAGACGACGAAGCCAATTGAGACCAGCGACACCGGATACAACTTTTCCGGTCTCAGCTCAGCGGAAAGCGGAGGTCTAATTTCCGCAGTGGACCAGACGGTTCCAGCGGTTCCAACTGGTTCGTCCATGGAGAAGCCCTCATCTGTCCCTGGGGATCCTAGTTCGGTGACGATTCCTGCATCAGTCGATCAGGGCAATTCAGATCAGATCCCTGCTGCTCCGGTCACCTCTCCACAGTAAATTTATCGAGTATCGTGCGGAGGGTTGATGAGTCATCGTCAACCCTCCCCGATTCCCCTTCAGAACTCTTCCGTTCATTCTCGCTCGTTGTTCCCCCTTTTCCTGTGCTGCTACAATGCCACATGATTTCGATGCAGGCACTCCCTTCACACACAGAGCCGGAGGCCCTCTTCGCAGATGTCATTGTCCCGCGGCATCTGGCAGGCCCATTTACCTATACCGTGCCCTCGTCGCTCCGACCCACGCTGCGAATTGGACATCGCGTACTCGTTCCCTTTGGACGGTCGATTCTCCAAGGAGCGGTGACCGCCGTTTCCCACGTTCTTCCTCATGGTTTTGATCGAGCACGCCTCAAGGAAATTCTCTCGTTGCTCCCGGAGGGGGCTGCAACAGATGTGTCCTTGAACCTGTTCCAGCTCTCACGACAAGTGGCCGAACAGTATCTTGCGCCATGGGGACAATGTCTCAGGTTGGTGTTGCCTCCGAAACCCAAACCACCGACGCAGGTTCACCACTACGAACTGACGCAACAAGGGCGAGCCGCACTTGCAACTCGGGGGACCTGCTCAGTGAAGGCGCGAGCACTGCTCACACGTCTCGGAAAAAAGTCTTCAGGACTTCGCCGGCAGTCTCGCAATCCTGGCCTTCCCGAATTGTTGCAGGATCTCGAAGCTCGTGAATGGGTGATGAAGGTCCAGGACCTGCCGCCTACTTCGACGGCGCCTTTCGCCCGCCCAACCAAACAGACGAACCAGGGTAATTTCGGTGGTACCGGATCCCTCATTCTTCCCTCAGCAATGTCGTGGGGGGAACCACTGCTTGAGGCGTTGAGTGGCCAAGGATCCACTCGGGTTCTGATGCAGGCTTCCTGGACCGATCGATTGATCCTATTACAGCAGACCGTCCGCCTAGTCCTCGATAGTGGCCACACAATCCTCATCATCGTTGGTGAGGCAGAACGGGCCCAATGGATTGCCGAATTAATCCGTCATGATGAGAGGGGCATCTCCCCGGTCTGCTTCCATAGCGGTCTCTCAGACCAGCTGAAAGCTGAAATGTGGAATCAGATTCAGCGACAGATTGCTCGCGTGGTCGTAGGAACCCGGTCGGCGATTTTTCTCCCCTTGACTTCACTCAGGGCGATTTGGGTCGAGGAAGAAGAAGATCCAGCGCTCAAAGAACCACAAGAACCTCGCTACCATGCACGGGATGTGGCCTGGCTGAGGGCGCAGGGTGAAGAGGCGGTGCTGGTCCTAAGCTCTGCTCACCCCTCACTTGAGATCAGAGCAGCAGTGGAGCCACGAGGGATCGTTGTCCACAAGCCCATGCCGTCTGATGCGCGACCGAACATACAGGTCGTTGAATTACGCGAGTATAGTCGGGGCACAGTACTGAGCCAACCGCTCGTTCAGGCCATCGAGCAAGCGATCAGTCGCCGGGCCGGCGTCCTGTTGTTTCTCAACCGGAAGGGCTATGCCGGCGCCCTCGTCTGTCGTGACTGCGGCCAGGTTCCCCGCTGTCCTGCTTGTCGCGTGGCGCTGATGTACTCTCGGCAGGCGGGTCGTCTGCTCTGTTCCTACTGCGGGGACGTTGCTCCCATCCCCGAGACCTGCGGTTCCTGTTCCGGTCCTCGCATGCAGTTGATCGGGGAGGGCACAGAGCGGGTGGAAGAGGATGCGAAGCGATTGTTTCCTCACGCGGCTGTGATTCGGCTCGATGGAGATACCATGCGACGGCCAGGGCAGGCCGAGGCCCTCTGGCGGAGGGTCGAGCAAGGTGAGTGGGATATCATCGTGGGGACACAACTGCTGCTGCGGCGCGGGCCTCTCCCGACGATGGGCCTCGTTGGGATTGTGCAGGCAGACGCAGGACTCAGCGTGCCGGATTTCCGATCCGCCGAACGTACCTATCATACGCTCCTCGATGCGGTCAGTCTCGCCGGTT
>JBDTPK010000405.1:0-3582 GCA_039932735.1 Nitrospirota bacterium | reverse complement strand
AGCGGATGTTGGGGCGCACACCGGGCAACATCATTGCGGTGCGGCCTATGAAAGAGGGTGTAATCGCCGACTTCGAAATGGCAGAGCAGATGTTGAAGCGGTTCATTCAGAAAGCACACAATCGCAGCGCGTTTGTGCGTCCTCGCATCATTATTGGTGTGCCGTCGCGCATTACACAAGTGGAGCAGCGGGCAGTCCGAGACTCTGCCGAATTAGCCGGCGCTCGCGAAGTGTATCTGATCGAAGAGCCTGTGGCCGCAGCCATCGGCGCCGGTCTTCCCATCACCGAGCCTTCCGGCAACATGGTGGTTGATATCGGCGGCGGCACGACTGATATCGCCGTCATTTCGCTCGGCGGCATCGTCTACAGCGAGTCTGTCAAGGTCGCGGGCGATCGCATGGACGATGCGATCATGAATTATATCAAGAAGAAGTATAACCTCCTTATCGGTGAACATATGGCTGAGCGGATCAAGCTTGAAATCGGATCTGCCTATCCCTTTGAAGAACGCAAGACCATGATGATCAAGGGGCGCGACTTGATTTCCGGCATTCCTCGTACGTTGGTGGTGGATGACGCAGAAATCAGGGAAGCGTTGCAGGAACCGATCGGAACAATCGTCAACGCGATTAAAGTGGCACTGGAGAATACCCCGCCTGAATTGGCGGGCGACATTATCGATCGTGGCGTCGTCCTCACGGGCGGGGGTTCGTTGCTGAAGGGCATGGATACGCGCTTTCGGGAGGAGACGAATCTGCCGATCATCACCGTGGACGATCCCCTGACTTCCGTCGTCTTGGGGGTAGGGAAAATTCTCGATGAATTGGATCTGCTTGCTAAAGTATCGGTGATGTCTCAGGCCAATACCTACCGATAAGGTTCCATCCCTAATCCCCTTATGCGGATGGCTTATTCTAGCTCTATCTATGGTGCCAGACGTATTGCGCTTGGCTGCTTTGCCCTCCTGCTGGTGGCTCTTTTTCTGTTCCCCAATCAAATCCAAGGACTCTCACAGTATCTGGGTGAGCCGGTTGGATACGCCGTGAGTGTCCCACTCGAAGCCATTGCGTCCATCGATGCTGGTATTGCTGATCGTTGGGAACAGTATGTGACGTTGCAAGGGGTCCGGGAAGAGAACCAACAACTGCGGAAAGAAATGGAGTGGCTGCGCGGGCAACAGAGCCAGTTGCGCGAAGCCGTCGCCGCGACAGAACGGTTGACGGCCTTGCTGCATTTTAAGGAGCAGGCGCTCCCCACGATGGTTGCCGCTCAAGTCATCGGGCGTGATGCCACGAATCGGTATCGTGCCCTTATTCTCAATAAGGGCGAGAGCGATGGGATCAAGCCGGATATGGGAGTGGTCACGCCTGCCGGTGTCGTTGGGCGCGTGGTGAAAACGACAGGGGCGACGTCCGTGGTGCTCTTGGTGACTGACCCGTACAGTGCTATCGCTGGCCTCATTCAACGAACGAGAGATGAAGGTATTGTGGAAGGGACCCAAGAAGGGTTGACCCATCTGAAGTATATTCCGTTGTTGTCGACGCTTCGAGACGGTGATCGGGTCGTGACCTCTGGCCTTGTCGGGGATTTCCCCCGAGGGCTCATAATCGGCACGATCACGCGCATCGATAAACAGGAAGGTGCCCTCTTCCAATCTGCCGAACTCATGCCGGAAGTCGACGTTGGTCGTATAGAGGAAGTGTTGGTCATTCAGACGTTGTATGGGCAGGCCACGAAGGCTGGGGTGAGAGAGGATCTGCTCGAGAAATCAGCGCCATGAAATTCCTTTTCTATCTGACTCTGGTGCTGCTGCTTGTCCCCTTGCAGACGACGCTGCTGTCACATGTGAGCATATGGAATATCAAGCCGGATGTGGGACTTGTGGCTGCCGCACTCGTCGGGCTTTTTGCCGGTGAACTGGAAGGTCTTCTCGTGGGATGCGCGATCGGATGGGTGCTGAGTCTATTCTCAGCTGGCGAACTGTGGGTGAGTCTTCTCACAAACGGAGGCGTTGGCCTGTTGGCAGGGTTCCTGGGGCGGCAGGTGTCGCAGGTAACCTCGTTCTCACTGGGGGTTGGGATTCTTCTGGTATCGTTGGTGAGCGGGCTGTGTGCCGCGATGAGTCTTACGAGTTTCGACTTATCTCAGATAGGGTGGATGGTCGAGTCCATCGTCTTTCCGCAGGCGTGTTTTGACGGAGCGGTGGGGACAGGATGTTATTGGCTTCTCTCTCGACGATTTAAACTCACCCGCCTGAGGACTGAATAACTGGTCCATCATGGGTGTGGCGGAATAGTGATTGTGACGCATGGCAACAGCTGGTCTGCACGATTCTGAGCTTGGGGAACTCCAACGCCGACTGATCATCCTCCGCGTAGGCTTACTGCTCGTTATGGCGTTACTGGGTCTGCAGCTTTGGAACTTGCAGATTCGGGAGGGTCCGTATTACCGTGATCTCTCAGAGAACAATCGGACACGTTCGGTCATCATGGAGCCGGCTCGAGGGCTTATCTACGATCGCAACGGGGTGTTGTTGGCGAATAATGTTCCAAGTTTCACGCTCTATGTTTCGCTTGAAGACGTCATAGATCGTGATCGGCTCATCGATCAGTTGAGCACGCTCCTGGGGCTCGATGCGGAACTCGTGAGGAAGAAGCTGACGGCTCGCGGCAGTAAACAACTGCCACGCAAGGTGAAAGATCGCTTAACCCTTCGGGAAGCGACGTTGGTTGAGTCGCACCGTCTGGACTTGCCAGGAGTGATGGTGCAAGTCGAATCGCAACGGAACTATCCTGGCGGAATGACGGCGTCGCATCTGTTGGGCTATGTCGGCGAAGTATCGCTCGAGCAGTTAGAGAAACCTGAATTTGCCGATCTGCACCAAGGCAGCATTGTCGGGCAATATGGTGTGGAGAAATTTTTCGATCAGCTTGTGCGTGGTCAGGCCGGTCAGAAAAGCATAGAAGTCGATGCGGTCGGTCATGAGAAACGAACCGTAGTTGTGGAGCAGCCCCATGCAGGGGACAACTTGTACCTCACGATCGATGCACGCCTGCAAAAAGTGGCTGAGAACCTATTGGGGAAGGAAACTGGCGCGATTGTCGCGCTTGATCCGAGGACAGGCGACGTGCTGGCTATGGCTAGCGGCCCGGGCTTCGATCCGAATATTCTCTCGCGAGAACTCACATCGAAACAATGGGCCGAAATCGTGCAAGACGAGGGGCGCCCCTTGACCAATCGAGCCTCGCAAGGGCAATACCCGCCAGGCTCGGTCTTCAAAGTGATGATGGCCGCCGCCGCTTTGGAAACCAAGACCGTGACGCCGTCGACCTCTATCTTCTGCAATGGAGGGTATCAGTTTGGTGGCCGCCTGTATCGTGACTGGAAGGCCGGAGGACATGGTTCGGTCGATCTCCGGCGTGCGCTCGTGCAATCGTGCGATGTCTATTTCTATACCGTTGGGCAGCGGATGGGGATCGAGACGATCGCTTCTTTTGCCCACGAGTTTGGGTTGGGAGAGGAGACAGGGATTGAGCTGCCGTCTGAACGGGTTGGGATCGTGCCTTCCGAGGCCTGGAAAC